>JAPSIA010000217.1 GCA_031179215.1 Agrococcus sp. | reverse complement strand
TCTCCTGCGGCGTGTACCGCTTGCCGTCGATCTCCTGCTTCCAGTCGGTGCCCATGTGGCGCTTGACGGATGCGATGGTGCGGTCGACGTTCGTGACGGCCTGGCGCTTGGCCGGCTCGCCGACGAGCGTCTCGCCCTCCTTGACGAAGGCGACGACCGAGGGCGTCGTGCGGAAGCCCTCGGCGTTCGCGATGACGGTGGGCTCTCCGTTGTCGAGGAACGCGACGACGGAGTTCGTGGTGCCGAGGTCGATGCCGACTGCTCGTGCCATAGTTCTGCCTCCTGGTTCACAGCTGGGCTGCGCTCTGCGTGGTTCCGGTGGAGGAGGCCACCGACAGCCCCCCATGCGCGGCCGTACGACCGCGCCTGTCCTGGCGGTGGACTCGTCCCCCGGAACCCGTGCCGCGACCGGCACCCGGCGGGTGCACGACTTGAGTCGCGATGGCTCAACTTTGGCATCTTGAGTCGATCGCTGTCAACTTTGCGCGCTGTGCGTCCCCTGGGAATCGTGAGCCGGCAGCGCCCTCCGCTCGAGCAGCCCGTGCCTATGCTGACGGCATGAGCTGGAGGACGCGCGCGACGCGGCTCGTCTACGAGAACCCGTGGATCCGCGTGCGCGAGGACGACGTCGTGCGTCCCGACGGCAGCGACGGCATGTACGGCGTCGTCGAGCTGCGCGACGCCGTCTTCGTCGTCGCGCTCGACGAGCACGATCGGGTCGTGCTCGTGACGATCGACCGCTACCCCTTCCGCGAGCCGTCGATCGAGGTGCCGGCGGGCGGCGGCGACGGGCAGGAGCCGCTCGTCGCCGCGCGGCGCGAGCTGCTCGAGGAGACCGGCCTCGAGGCGAGCGACTGGATTCCGCTCGGCACCGTGCACGCGCTCAACGGCATCGCGCGCGCGGCAGAGCACGTCTTCCTCGCGCGTGGGCTCTCGCCGGCCGCCGATGCCGGCGAGACCCAGGACGAGGAGGGCATCTCGGCCGTCGCCCGCGTGCCCTTCGCGGAGGCGCTCGCGATGTGCGGCGACGGCCGCATCCGCGACGCTGAGACCGTGACGGCGCTCGCGCTCGCGGCGATCCGGCTCGGGCGGCTGGGCTGACGAGCGCCCGGGCTCGAGGCGCGCGCCGACGCCGGCACGCGCCCGTCACCTCTCGTTCGCCTTCGCGGCCTACGCTCGAGCCATGAGCGCCCCTCACGACCAGCACGCGGCCGTCGACGCCGCACCCGACGACCTCGTGCAGCCCGCGCAAGCGGGCATCGCGCCCATCGAGCGCCGCGAGCTCGGGCGCCGCGCGCGGGCGTGGGCCATGTGGGACTGGGGCTCGGCCTCGTTCAACGCGGTCGTGACGACGTTCGTCTTCAGCCGCTACATCGCCTCCGACCTCTTCGTCGAGCCCGAGGTGGTCGCTGCCGGCGGGGCGGACCTCACGCGCGCGCTCGCGAGCAACGCGTCGGTCGTCGCGACGGCCGTCGCGATCGCCGGCCTGCTCGTCGCGCTGCTCGCGCCCGTCATCGGGCAGCGCTCCGACGGCGGCGGCCGCCGCAAGCGGTGGGTGCTCGTCAACACCGGCGTCACGATCCTCGCGATGGTCGGCATGGTCTTCGTCGAGCCCGTGCCCGGATACCTCTGGCTCGGCGCCGCGCTGCTCGCGGCGGGCAACCTCTTCTTCGAGTTCGCGGGCGTGAACTACAACGCGATGCTGCACCAGGTCTCCACGAAGGAGTCGCTCGGGCGCACCTCGG
>JAPSIA010000216.1 GCA_031179215.1 Agrococcus sp. | reverse complement strand
TCGCCGAACACGAGCCGCGCGCGCTCCTCGGGGTCGTCGGCGTCGACGGGCACGTAGGCCGCGCCCGCGGCCATGACGCCCAGGATCGCGATGTAGAGCTGCCGACTGCCGGAGGGCATCCGCACCCCCACGCGATCGCCGCGGACGACGCCATCGTCGGCGAGGCGGGCGGCGGTGCGCACGACCGCGGCCATGAGGTCGCGGTAGCTCATCGCGCCGTCGGCGTCCTCGAGCGCCGACGCATCGGGATTCGCGAGCGCGCTCGCGCCGAGGATGTCGAGCAGGGTCCTCGGCGGTGCGGCGAGCGGTCCTCGCGCCAGGACTCCTGCTGCCGACTGATCCATCTCGCCTCCGTGGTGCGCGCCCCTGCAACGCTCCGGGGGTGGCGCCGCGACCCGTCAGGCTATCGCGGCGCGACGCGCGCTCGGGCGAACGGCGAGCGTCCGAGCGGTGACGATCCGGTGGCGGCTCGATCAGCGCAAGGGCGCTCGCTCGTCGCTCGACCCGCTGCCGCCCGCGCGAGCGGCATCCGCGTGGGCCCTGCCCGCGCTGCTCACCGCGACGATCGAGCCCGTGCGGGTGAACTCCTCGTCGACCTCGTCGTCGTGCCGGTGGGTCGCGAGGCTCACGACGACCGCGACGAGCAGGTTGAGGAAGAAGCCCGGCACGATCTCGTACAGGGTGAAGGCCTCGAAGCCGGGCTGGATCGCCCCGTCGATCGTGTTGGCCTTCTCGACGGCATCCCAGATGAACACGGTCGCCGCCCCGACGACCATGCCAGCGAGGGCTCCCCAGTTGGTGAGCTTGCGCCAGTAGAGGCTCAGCAGCACCGTGGGTCCGAACGCGGCGCCGAAGCCAGCCCAGGCGAACCCGACGAGGCCCAGGATCGTGTCGTTCGGCGTGATGGCGAGCACCATCGCGACGACCGCGACGAGCAGCACGCACGCGCGACCGAGGAGCACGAGCACGCGCTGCGACGGCTGGCGCTTGACGAACACCTGGAACAGGTCCTCGACGAGCGCCGACGAGCACACGATGAGCTGGCTCGAGATGGTCGACATGATC
Organism: Agrococcus sp.; assembly: GCA_031179215.1. Classification (GTDB taxonomy): domain Bacteria; phylum Actinomycetota; class Actinomycetes; order Actinomycetales; family Microbacteriaceae; genus Agrococcus. Next base: position 681 of record JAPSIA010000216.1, on the reverse strand, counting down.
GCCGCGAGCACCGCGGCGAGCACGAGGCCGGCGACGAAGGGATGCAGGAGCGCCTGCGACATCGCGAGCACGATCGTCTCGGGGTTGTCGAGCGCGATGCGCTGCTGCTGCACGTAGGCGATGCCGATGAAGCCCGAGACGACGGCCCCGACGAGCGAGATGACCATCCACCCGATGCCGATGTTGCGGCCCGCCTTCGCCGCGCGCACGTCGCGGAGCGCCATGAAGCGCACGATGATGTGCGGCTGGCCGACGTAGCCGAGGCCCCACGCGAGCGCCGAGACGATGCCGAGCACCGCGAGGCCGTCGAGGTCGGCGGGGAAGAGGCCCGTGAGCTCGGCGCCCGAGTCGGCGATGCCCTGCTGGACGCCCTCGAGGCCGCCGACCGTGAAGAAGGCGATGACCGGGATGAGGATGAGCGCGAGGAACATCATCATGCCCTGCACGACGTCGGTGAGGGACGCGCCGAGGAAGCCGCCGAAGAGCGTGTACAGGAGCGTGACGCCGCCGACGAGCAGCATGCCCCAGAGGTAGTCGGCGCCGAAGGACGACTCGAAGAAGACGCCGCCGGCGACCATGCCGGAGGAGACGTAGAAGGTGAAGAAGACGAGGATGACGACGCCCGAGACGAGGCGCAGCGCTCGCGTGCGGTCGCGGAGCCGGTTCTCGAAGAAGCTCGGG
>JAPSIA010000092.1 GCA_031179215.1 Agrococcus sp. | reverse complement strand
CGAGATCGCGCCCGGCACGATCGTGCGCGTGCACCGCCAGACGCTCGCGCGCGTCGTCGAGGACGAGGCCGAGATCGCCGACGCCGATGCTGCCGAGGGCCGCATCGACGACGCCGGCGACGCGGACACGCGCGACCGCGCCTGATCCGTGGCGAAGGCTCGAAGCAGGGGCGCGCGCGCCCTCGTCTGGCTCGTGGTGCTCATCGCGGGCCTGATCGGCGTCAACGCCTCCGCGGTCACGTGGGGCGGGGGCTCCTGGGCGCCTGAGCTCGCGCTCGACCTCGAGGGCGGCACGCAGATCGTGCTCGAGCCGCGCCTCGCCGAGGGCGCCTCGATCTCGCAGGAACAGCTCGACCAGGCGGTCGCGATCATCCGCCAGCGCGTCGACGCCTCCGGCATCTCCGAGACGGAGATCACGACGCAGGGCGGCCGCAACATCGTCGTCGCCCTCCCTGGCGAGCCCGACGCGCAGACCATGCAGCGCATCCAGGCGAGCGCAAAGATGGAGTTCCGCCCCGTGCTCGCCTCTGCGGCGGCGAACGCCCCCGGTGCGACACCGGAGCCGACCGAGTCGGAGCCCGCAGCCGAGTCGGAGTCGCAGCCGACCGACCCGTGGGACCAGGCCTGGATCACCCCGGACGTGCAGGCCGAGTTCGACGCCTTCCAGTGCGCCGACGTCGACCCGACGCAGGTCGCCGACCCGGAGCGCCCCTTCGTGACGTGCTCGAGCGACCAGACCGCGCGCTTCATCCTCGGCCCCGTCGCGGTCGACGGCGCGAGCATCGCCGACGCGCAGGTCTCGGCTGCGACGAACTCGCAGGGCCAGGCGACCGGCGGATGGGCGGTGAACCTCGAGCTCGACGGCGAGGGTCCCGAGAACTTCGAGGCCGTCACCCGCGCGATCACGGGCCTGCCGGAGCCGACGAACCAGTTCGCCGTCGTGCTCGACGCGGCGGTGCTCATGCCCATCACGTCGAACGCGATCATCACCGACGGCAACGCCCAGATCACGGGCGGCTTCACGCAGGAGGGCGCGCAGAGCCTCGCCGACCAGCTGCGCTTCGGTGCACTGCCGGTGAGCTTCCAGGTGCAGTCCAACGAGACGATCTCGCCGACGCTCGGCGCGAGCCAGCTGCAGGCGGGCCTCATCGCGGGCCTCATCGGCCTGCTGCTCGTCGTGGCGTACTCGGTGCTGCAGTACCGCGCGCTCGGCCTCGTCGTCGTCCTCTCGCTCGCCGTCGCCGGCGTGCTCGCCTACCTCGTCGTGACGTTCCTCTCGAGCACCGAGGGCTACCGCCTCTCGCTCGCGGGCATCGCGGGCCTCGTGATCTCGATCGGCATCACCGCCGACTCGTTCATCGTCTACTTCGAGCGCATCCGCGACGAGCTGCGCGAGGGCAAGCACCTCACGTCCGCGCTCGAGTCGGGCTGGAAGCGTGCGTTCCGCACGATCCTCGTCTCCGACGCCGTAAGCTTCCTCGCCGCCGTCATCCTCTTCCTGCTCTCGGTCGGCAACGTGCGCGGGTTCGCGTACACGCTCGGCATCACGACGTTCATCGACATCGTCGTCGTCGCCCTGTTCACGCACCCGCTGCTGCGGCTGCTCGCGCGCACGAAGTTCTTCTCCTCGGGTCACCGGCTCTCCGGCCTCGACCCGCAGGCCCTCGGCGCCGTGTACCGCGGCCGGGCGAAGTTCCGGGACCCCGTGCTCGCCGGCAAGGGAGCCACCTCGGCGAAGGAGGCGCAGCGGCGCCAGACCATCGCCGAGCGCAAGGCCGCGACCGCGACGACCGGCAAGGAGGACTGATGGCTTCCCTCACGACCATCGGCAACGAGCTCTACACGGGCGAGCGCTCGATCCCCATCGTCCAGAAGCGCAAGCTCTGGTTCCTCGTCGCCGCGATCGTGCTCATCGTGCTCGCGCTCGGCACCGCCGTGCGCGGCGGGTTCGTCTTCGGCATCGAGTTCACCGGTGGCAGCGAGTTCCGCGTCTCGGGCGTGAGCGAGCCGAGCACCGCTGTCGCCGCCGAGGCGGTCGAGCAGATCGTGCCCGACTCCGACACGCGCGCGGCCCTCATCGGGCAGGACGCCGTGCGCGTGCAGACCGACGCCGTGACCGAGGAGCAGGCCGCCGAGATCCGCGGGGCGCTCGCCGAGCAGTACGGCGTGGAGTCGGGCGACGTCGCGTTCTCGTTCATCGGCCCCTCGTGGGGCCAGGACGTCTCGCGGCAGGCGCTCATCGCCCTCGTCGTCTTCCTCGCGCTCGTCTCGCTCGTGCTCGCGGTGTACTTCCGCACCTGGAAGATGTCGCTCGCGGCGCTGGGCTCGCTCGCCTTCGACCTGCTGAGCACCGCGGGCATCTACGGCGTCGTCGGCTTCGAGGTGACGCCGGCGGCCGTGATCGGCTTCCTGACGATCCTCGGCTACTCGCTGTACGACACCGTCGTCGTGTTCGACAAGGTGCGCGAGAACACCGCGCCGGGCACCTCGGGCACGATGCTCGGCAACATCAACCTCGCGGTCAACCAGACGCTCGTGCGCTCGATCAACACCTCGATCGTCGCGACGCTGCCGATCGCCTCCATCCTGTTCATCGGCGCCTTCCTGCTCGGCGCCGGCACGCTGCGCGACATCGCGCTCGCCCTGTTCATCGGCACGATCGTCGGCACGTGGTCGTCGATCTTCGTCGCGGCGCCGATCTATGCTCAGCTGAGGCAGCACGACAGCATCGGCGAGGCGAAGGTCAAGGCGAAGCACGAGCAGGGCGCAGTGGTCTGAGGCCATGGCCGTGGAGGCCAGGCGGCCGCAGGGCCAGCGGAGGAGCGACGGCATGAGCGAGGTCCAGCCCACGGGTGGCTTCCGCACGCTGCTGCCGTTCCTGTTCTCGCGGTCGCACCGCGCGGGCGCGGTCGACGAGCTCATCCGCTCGGTCAAGTCGCAGCATCCGAAGGCCGACACGGGGCTCATCCAGCGCGCCTACATCGTCGCCGAGGAGGCGCACCGCGGGCAGTACCGCAAGTCGGGCGAGCCGTACATCACGCACCCGGTCGCGGTCGCGCAGATCCTCGCCGACCTCGGCATCGGCGCGATCACGGTCGCCGCTGCGCTGCTCCACGACACGGTGGAGGACACGAGCTACACGCTCGAGCAGTGCCGGGCCGACTTCGGCGACGAGATCGCGATGCTCGTCGACGGCGTCACGAAGCTCGACAAGCTCAAGTACGGCCAGAGCGCGCAGGCCGAGACGGTGCGCAAGATGGTCGTGGCGATGTCGAAGGACATCCGCGTGCTCGTCATCAAGCTCGCCGATCGCCTGCACAACGCTCGCACGTGGGGCTTCGTCTCGGATGAGTCCGCGCAGCGGAAGGCGCGCGAGACGCTCGAGATCTACGCGCCGCTCGCGCACCGGCTCGGCATCCAGACCATCAAGGTCGAGCTCGAGGACCTCTCGTTCGCGGTGCTGCAGCCGAAGGTGTACCTCGAGATCAAGAACCTCGTCGACGCGCGCGCGCCCGAGCGGGAGCGCTACCTCGAGGAGGTCGTCACCGCCCTCAGCGAGGACATGCGCGCCGGCAAGATCCGCGGCCGCATCGCCGGGCGGCCGAAGCAGTACTACTCCATCTACACGAAGATGCAGGTGCGCGGCCACGACTTCGGCGACATCTACGACCTCGTCGGCGTGCGCGTCATCGTCTCGTCGGTGCGCGACTGCTACGCGGTGCTCGGGGCGATCCACGCCCGCTGGCAGCCGATGCCGGGGCGCCTCAAGGACTACATCGCGACGCCGAAGTTCAACCTCTACCAGTCGCTGCACACGACGGTGATCGGCCCGCGCGGCCACCACGTCGAGATCCAGATCCGCACCGAGGAGATGCACCGCAGGGCCGAGTACGGCGTCGCGGCGCACTGGAAGTACAAGCAGGGCCGCAGCAACGAGGTCTCGTCGACCGACATGGCCTGGCTGCAGCACATCAACGACTGGCAGGAGGAGACGACCGACCCCGGCGAGTTCCTCGACTCCCTGCGGTTCGAGATCGGGGCGAAGGAGCTCTACGTCTTCACGCCCAAGGGCAAGGTCATCGGCCTGCCCGCGGGCGCGACGCCCGTGGACTTCGCCTACGCCGTGCACACCGAGGTCGGGCACCGCACGATGGGCGCGAAGGTCAACGGCAGGCTCGTGCCACTCGACACGAAGCTCACGACGGGCGACGTCGTCGAGGTGCTCACCTCGAAGAACCCGGATGCGGGACCGAGCCAGGACTGGCAGGGCTTCGTCACGTCGCCGCGGGCCCGCAGCAAGATCCGCCAGTGGTTCCAGCGCGAGCGCCGCGACGAGGCGGTCGAGGTCGGCAAGGAGGCGATCGCGAAGGCGATGCGGCGCCACGACCTGCCGATGCAGAAGCTCATGGGGCGCGATGCGTTCGCGCAGGTCGCCGCGCAGCTGAAGTACGACGACGTCACGAGCCTCTACGCCGCCGTCGGCGAGGGGCACGTCTCGACGCAGTCGGTGCTCGAGAAGGTCGTCGCGATCATCCGCGCGGAGGAGGGGAGCGGCGGCGACGACGAGCCGGCGCCCGTGCTGCCGACGCGGTCGGCACGACCGGCGACGAGCGCGTCGGGCGTGCTCGTGCGCGGCGCCGACGACATCCTCGTCAAGCTCTCCAAGTGCTGCACGCCGGTGCCGGGCGACGACATCGTCGGCTTCGTCACGCGCGGTCAGGGCGTGAGCGTGCACCAGCGCACGTGCCCGAACGTGCAGGGCCTGCTCGCCGAGCCCGAGCGCATGATCGAGGTCGAGTGGGCGCCCGTCTCCAAGGGCCTCTTCCTCGTGAACATCCAGGTCGAGGCGCTCGACCGCTCGGCGCTGCTGAGCGACATCACCCGGGTGCTGAGCGAGCACCACGTCAACATCCTCTCGGCGAGCGTCAGCACCGGCTCCGACCGACTCGCGATCAGCAGGTTCGCGTTCGAGATGGGCGACGTGACGCACCTCGAGAACGTGCTGAACGCCGTGCGCCGCATCGACGGCGTCTACGACGTCTATCGCATCACCACGGGCTGACCCGCCCTTCGACGCGCTCTGCGCCTGGGGCGCGGAGCGGCTCAGGGAGCGCGGGTTGAGGCCCTGGCTCCTGAGCCGGTGCGCGCACGGAGGGCGCTCACCGTGTCGAAGGACTGCGCGGTGCAGCGGGCGCCCTTCGACGCGCTCTGCGCCTGCGGCGCGGAGCGGCTCAGGGAGCGCGGGTTGAGGCCCTGGCTCCTGAGCCGGTGCGCGCACGGAGGGCGCTCACCGTTTCGAAGGACTGCGCGGTGCAGCGGGCGCCCTTCGACACCCTCTGCGCCTGCGGCGCGGAGCGGCTCAGGGAGCGCCGGTGGAGCCCTGGCTCCTGAGCCGGTGCGCGCCCGGAGGGCGCTCACCGTGTCGAAGGACTGCGCGGTGCAGCGGGCGCCCTTCGACACGCTCTGCGCCTGCGGCGGGGAGCGGCTCAGGGACCAGGGCTCAGCGGGCGCCCTTCGACACGCTCTGCGCCTGCGGCGCGGAGCGGCTCAGGGACCAGGGCGCAGGCACCGCCCTTCGACGCGCTCTGCGCCTGCGGCGCGGAGCGGCTCAGGGAGCGCGGGGTCAGCCTGCGGCCGCGACGACCTCGAGCCACGAGCGCTTCGTCGCGAGCTCGGCCTCGATCTCCGCCTTGCGAGCGGGGTCGCTCGCCTCGGCGAGCTCGGCCTCGAGCTTCTCGATGGCCTCCTCGAGCTGACCGGCGAGGCCCTCGGAGCGCGCCTTGCGCTCGGGGTTCGAGCGCTTCCAGTGCTGCTCGTCGAGCTCGCGCACGTGCGTCTCGATCTTGCGCATGCGGTCCTCGACCTCGCGCAGCGCCTCGCGCGGCACGCGGCCGATCTCGTCCCAGCGCTGCTGGATCTTGATGAGCGCCTCGCGGGCGGCGGTGCGGTCGGTGATCTCGAGGATCGGCGCAGCCTCCTCGAGCAGCGCGCGCTTGGCCTCGAGGTTCGCCGCGTACTCCTCGTTGTCGACCGCGGCCTGCTCGGCCTTGGCGGCGAAGAGCGCGTCGCCGGCCTCCTTGAACTGGGCCCACAGCGCGTCGTCGACCTTGCGGCCGGCGCGGCCCGCGGCCTTCCACTGGTCGAGCAGCGATCGGTAGGCGGGGATGCCGTCGGCGCCCTTGGGCGCGAGGGCCTGCGCCTGCTCGACGAGCGCCTGCTTGCGGGCGCGGACGTCCTTGTGCGCGGCGTCGAGCTCGGCGAAGAACTTGCGGCGCGCCGTCTCGAGCGTGCTGCGCGCGTCGCGGAAGCGCTTCCAGAGCGCGTCGGCCTGGCTCTTGGGCAGGCGCGGACCGTCCTTCTGCAGGCGCTGCCAGTCGGCGAAGAGGTCGTCGACGCGCTGCATCATCTGCTTCCACTGCACGTCGCTCAGGTCGCCGCTCGCGAGCTGCTCGATCGACGAGACGACGCGCTCGCGCTCGGCGACCGCCTGCTCGAGCTCGGCCTTGGTGGCAGCCTGCTGCTCGGCCTCGAGCTGGCCGAGCTCGCCGCGCAGCGCGTCGAGCCGCGACAGCAGCGAGGGGACGTCGCCGACCGCGCTCGCGCCGACGACCGTGACGCGCAGGTGGGATGCGGCCTTCGCGACGTCCTTCGCGTTGGCGCCGGCGCGGATCCGCTGCTCGAGCAGGCGCACCTGCCCCTCGAGGTCGGCGAACTTGCGCTCGAAGTACGCGAGGGCCTCCTCGGGCGTCACGTCGGGGAACTGGCCCACGACGCGCCAGTCGTCGCCGTCCTTGACGGCGACGGTGCCGTGCTCGTCGACTCGGCCGAGGCCGCGCTCGATGACGTGCGCGCCCATGGCGGGGCCGGTGGGTGCGTCGGCGGTCGAGGGGGCGGCGGCTTCGGCGGGCTCGGCGGCGGTTTCGGCCGCGTCCTCGGCGGCGACCCCGGTGGGCTCGGCGGTGACCGCGGTGGGCTCGGCGGCGACCTCGGTGGGCTCGGCGGCGACCTCGGTGGGCTCCGCGCCCGCAGCGGGCTCGGCGACGGCGGCGCCGGCAGCAGCGTCAGCGCTGGGTGCGGCGTCGACCTCGGCGGCCGGCTGGGCGTCGGGGTCGGTGGGCTGGATGGGCTCGGGCATGACGGAGTCTCTCGTACGAGGGAACGGGCAGGACGAGCCTAGCGCGGCACCGCCGGTGCAGCGGCCAACTCGTCGCACCCCGACGCGCGGTGCGCGCGAGCGACGGGCCGCGCGCTCGGCGCGGCCCGTCGCGCCGCTACTGCAGCACGAAGTCGTCGATCGTGACCGGCTCCGCAGGCGGGCCGATCTCCGCGCCACCCTCGGTGCCGAGGGCGATCACCGACTCCTGCAGCTGGTCGAGGCCCGAGGTCACGCGCCCGACGACCGAGTAGCCGCCGGCGGAGTCGGACGGGATCGTCGAGTCGCCGTAGACGACGAAGAACTGGTGGCCGTTCGAGTCGCCGTTGTTGCTCTGGCGCGCCATCGCGATGGTGCCTTCGACGTAGAGGTCGTCGGCGGGCGCGTTCTCGATCGGGCCGTACATGTACGAGGGATCGCCGCCGCCCTGCCCGTCGGCCGAGCCGCACTGCAGCATGTTGAAGCCCTCGGTCGCCCCAAGGCGGTGGCACGACTTGCCGTCGTAGTAGTCGGACTGCGCGTCGTTGACGATGGACGACACCGCTTGCGGCGCGGCGGCGCCGTCGAGCTCGACGCCGAGCTCGACGCCGTTGATCGTGAGCGCGCCCGTCCACGTGCGGCCCTCGGCGAGGGAGGGATCCGGCACCGTCGAGCCCTCGGCAGCGGGATCGCTCGCGGCGGGGTCGCTCGCGGCCGGAGCGGTCGGCTCGTCGGCGGGCGGAGCACTCGGCTGGATGAGCGAGAGCGCGCCGACGCCGCCGAGCAGCACGACCGCCGCGAGCACGCCCCCGATGATCGAGTCGCGCGCCTGGCGGCGCCTCCTGCGCTCGTGCACGGTCTGCCGTGCCCGGTAGTCGCGGACGCGCCGCTCCTGCTCCTGCTTCGTGACCACGGGTCTCCTCACGTACCTGCCGC
>JAPSIA010000215.1 GCA_031179215.1 Agrococcus sp. | reverse complement strand
CGTGGGCGGTGCCGGGCTCGAACCGGCGACCCCTTCGGTGTAAGCGAAGTGCGCTACCAGCTGCGCCAACCGCCCCGACGCCATCCTGCCACTCGCGCTGAGCGCGCTGCGCGCATCCCTAGGATGGAGCGCATGACCCGCGTCGCCGATGTGCAGCTTGCGGTCGAGTCGCTGTGGCCGGCCGCCACGGCCGAGGACTGGGACGCGGTCGGGCTCGTCGCGGGCGATCCCGCCGACGAGGTGCGGCGCATCCTGCTCGCGGTCGACGCTGTCGAGGCGACTGCCGCGGAGGCGGTCGAGCGCGGCGCCGACCTGCTGCTCGTGCACCACCCGCTGCTGCTGCGCGGCGTCACGAGCGTGGCGGCGACGACGCCCGCCGGGCGCGTCGTCACGCGGCTCGTGCGCGAGCGCGTCGCGCTGCTCGCCGCCCACACGAACGCCGATGCGGTCGACCGCGGCACGAGCGGCGAGCTCGCCGCCATGCTGGGGCTCGTCGACACCGAGCCGATCGTCGTCAACCGCGTCGACACCGCCAAGGGCATCGGGCGCGTCGGCGCGCTGCCGGAGCCCGTCGCGCTCGGCGAGCTCGCGCGCGTGCTCGCCGGCCTCGTGCCCGCGGTCGCCGGCGGCCTGCGCGTCGCGGGCGATCCCGGCAGGGCGGTGCAGCGCATCGCCATCTGCGGCGGAGCGGGCGACTCGCTGCTGCGCGAGCCCGCGGTGCTCGCCGCCGACGTGTACATCACGAGCGACTTGCGCCACCACCCCGCCTCGGACGCGAAGGAGCGGCATGCGGCGGGCGAGGGACCGGCGCTCGTCGACGTCTCGCACTGGGCGAGCGAGTCGCTGTGGCTGCGGCCGGCTGCAGAGCAGCTGCGGCTCGCGCTTCCGGGCGTCGAGGTCGACGTGAGCGAGATCAGGACAGACCCATGGGACTTCGTCGTCCCGCAGGAGGAGCAGGCATGGCATTGAAGGCGAGCAACCAGGACCAGCGGCGGCTGTTGACGCTGCAGGACGTCGACACCCGCATCGTGCGCCTGCAGGCGAAGGCGAAGGCGCTGCCGCAGAGCAAGCGCATCGCCGAGCTCGACGCCGAGCTGTCGCGCCTCGACCACGAGGTGCTCGAGCGGCTCGGCGCGCACGACGACGTCGCCGCGGAGGTCGCGCGCATCGAGAGCGACGTGCAGACGGTCGAGGCGCGGCTCACGCGCAACCGCGGCCGGCTGCCGACGATCACCGACGCCAAGGTCGCGACCGCGACGGAGCACGAGATCGCGACGCTCGAGCGGCGACGGGACGACCTCGAGGACCTCGAGCTCGAGGCGATGCAGCGGCAGGAGGACGCCGAGGCGGCGCTCGCCGCCGCTCGCCAGGCCGCCGAGGCGGCGCGCGCCGAGCGCGACCGGCTCGCGGCCGAGCGCGAGGTCGACGCCGCGGCCATCGCCCGCGAGCTCGAGGAGGCGCGGGTCGAGCGGGCCGAGCGCGCTGCGGCGGTGCCCGCCGACCTGCTCGCGCTCTACGAGCGCCAGCGCGAGCGCTACGGCATCGGCGCGACGCTCCTGCAGCGGCGCACCTCGATCGCCTCGGGTGTCGAGCTCACCGCGAGCGAGCTCTACGAGATCCAGCGAGCAGATGAGGACGACGTGCTGCTCGACCCGAACTCGTCGGCGATCCTCGTGCGCACGGAGGAGAGCGGCCTCTAGTCGCCCCTCGCGCGCGGCCCCTAGCATCAGGAGCAGCCCGTCGTGCTCGGCACGCGCGCGGGAGGCGGAGGTGCGC
>JAPSIA010000091.1 GCA_031179215.1 Agrococcus sp. | reverse complement strand
GAGGCGCTCGAGCCGCTCACCGAGGCGCGCGCCGCCGAGCACCTCTTCTCCGTCGCGGCGGGCCTCGAGTCGGTCGTCGTCGGCGAGGGCGAGATCGCCGGCCAGGTGCGCCGCGCCCTCGCGGCCGCCCAGCAGGCCGGCACCACGAGCCCGCACCTCGAGCGCCTGTTCCAGCGCGCGTCCGAGACGCAGCGGGGCATCAAGAACCGCACGGGCCTCGGCGAGGCCGGCCGCTCGATCGTGCGCCTCGCGCTCGACCTCGCGAGCGCGCGCGTCGACTTCGCCGACTCGCGCGTGCTGCTCGTCGGCACCGGCCGCTTCGCGGGTGTCTCGCTCGCCGAGCTCCGCCGCCGCGGCGCGAAGCACATCGAGGTCTGGAGCCCCTCGGGGCGCGGCAACGGCTTCGCCCGCAGCCACGCGATCGGGCACGTCGACGGCCGCGATGCCGCGCTCGCCGCCGCGAGCGCCGACGTCATCGTCGCGTGCACGAGCGCCGACCGCTTCGTCGTCGACGCCGAGCTCCTGCGCGCCGGCCGCCGCTCGCTCGCCGCAACCCACGCCTACCCCGGTGGCGCGGCCGACGCCCACGACGCATCCGCGTGCCCCGTCGCGGAGGAGACCGCCGCCCCCGCCGGCTGCCCCATCCACGCCGCGGTCACGGCCGAGCCGCGCTGCCCCGTCGAGCACGGTCGCTCGGCACAGCTCATCATCGACATGGGCATGCCGCGCAACGTCGACCCCGACGTCGCGACCGTGCACGGCGTCGAGGTGCTCGACCTCGAGACCATCCGCCTGCACGCGCCGCTCGAGCACCTCACCGCGACCGAGGACGCGCGCGACCTCGTGCGCAAGGCCGCCCGGCGCTTCGAGCGCGGCACAGCCGAGCGGCAGATCGGCCCCGCGATCGCGGCGCTGCGCGAGCACGTGCAGGAGGCGATGGAGGCCGAGCTCGAGCGCATCGGCAAGCGCGGCACGGAGGAGGAGCGCAGGCTCGCCGAGCAGGCGCTGCGGCACTTCGCGGGCGTGCTGCTGCACAAGCCGACGGTGCGCGCGCGAGAGCTCGCCGCCGAGGGCCGCCACGACGACTTCCTCTCGGCGATCGACGCGCTCTACGGCATCGACGACGTCGCCTAGCCCTTGACCGAGCACCTCGAGTCGGGCGGCGAGCCCACGACCGGCGCGCACGGCATCCTCCCGCCCGCCGGCGTGCAGCTGCCGGGCGAGCCGGAGGCGCCGAGCGACGCGCCGCGCAGGCGCTTCGTCGACCTCGCGCCGCTGCGCGCCTCCCCCGCCTTCGCGCGACTGTGGATCGGCAACGCCATCAGCGGCATCGGCGCGCAGATGACGATCGTCGCCGTCGGCCTCCAGATCTTCGACATGACCGCGAGCACGATGATGGTCGCGCTCGTCGGCGGCGTCGCGCTGCTGCCCATGGTCGTCGCCGGGCTGTGGGGCGGCATGCTCGCCGACGCCTTCGACCGACGGCTCGTGCTCATGGTCTCGAGCCTCACGGGCTGGGCCGCCGTGCTCGGGCTCGTCGCGCTGTCGACGTGGGACGCGATGCTCGTCGCCGACGGCCAGCGCGCCGAGGTGTGGCCCTTCTACGTGCTGACGACGATCAACACCGTCGCCGCCACGATCTCCGGCGCGACGCGCAGCGCCGTCACGCCGCGCATCCTGCCGCCCGAGCTCATCTCGCGCGCCGCGGCGCTCAACGGCATCGCGATCGGCATCATGCTCACGCTCGGCCCCGCGACGGCGGGCGTGCTCGTCGCCACGATCGGGCTGCCGATCACGTTCGCGATCGACGCCGTGCTGTTCACCGCCGGGTTCCTCGGCATCATCGGCCTGCCGAAGCTGCCGCCGCTCGGCGAGGTCGCGCGGCCGGGGCTCGAGTCGCTGCGCGACGGGCTCGCCTTCATGCGCCAGGCGCCCAACATCCGCATGTCGTTCGTCGTCGACATCATCGCGATGACGTTCGGGCGGCCGTTCGCCCTCCTGCCCGCCGTCGGCGCGGTCGCGATCGGCGGCGGACCCGTGACCGTCGGCGTGCTCACCGCCGCGGCCGCGATCGGCACGCTGCTCGCGAGCCTCCTCTCTGGCCCTGTCGCGCACGTGCACCGGCACGGCGTCGCGGTCTCGCGCGCCATCACGGCGTACGGCTGCTTCGTCGCGCTGCTCGGCGCCGTCGTCCTCGCGATGACGCTCGGCTGGGGCGGCCCCGTGGGCCCCGCGTGGACGCAGGTGTCGTGGCCCGCGCTCGCCGTCGCGGCGCTCGCCTTCGCTGGCATGGGCGCGAGCGACGAGATCAGCGCGATCTTCCGCTCGACCATGCTCCTCACCGCTGCGCCCGACGACATGCGCGGCCGCACCCAGGGGCTGTTCACGGTCGTCGTGGCCGGCGGTCCGCGCGTGGGCGACCTCTACGCGGGCGCCATGGCGAGCCTGCTCGCGCTGTGGGCGCCGCCGCTGCTCGGCGGACTCGTCATCGTCGTGCTCATCGCGATCGTCACGCGCGCGCAGCGCACCTTCCTCGCCTACGACGCCCGCACGCCGACGCCATAGCCGAGCCTCGGCACCCACGCCGGGAGGCCGCTCTGGTGGCTGAGGCAGTCGTCAGCCAAGCCTGAGTCGGCCTTGCGCGCCGCGTCGGTCGCGCGGAATAGCGTGACGGGCGTCCAGCCGGAGATCGGTACCCACGGCGATGGGAATGACCATGAGCGTCGAGTCCGCGCGGGGCGTCCTGCGCCCTCCGCTCCCCCACGACGACCTCGTCGCGCTCGCCGCGCCGACGCAGGCCCGCTCCGAGCAGGACGGCACGATGGCCGCCGGCGCCTCGCACGGGCTCTTCCACGGCGACTGGCGCTACGCGAGCCGCATCGACGTCCTCGTCGACGGGCTCCCGGTGGAGTCGATCGCGACGGCCGAGGAGCGCGACTGGACGCTCTTCCGCTGCATCGCGATCGAGCCCGGCAGTGGCCGCCCGGCGCCGCGCGTCGCGGTCGAGCGGATGCGGCAGGTCCACTCCGGCGGGATGGTCGAGCGCGTGACGCTCGTCAACGGCCGCGAGGAGCCGATCGAGGCGCTCGTCGAGCTCGTGTGCCACGTCGAGCTCGCTCCCGTCGCCTCGCTGCGCGCCGGCTCCCCCGAGCCCGTCGCGGTCGCGCTCGAGCTCGAGGGCGACGAGGCGATCGCGACCGACGGCTCGCGCACGCTGCGCGCGAGCAGCCGCGGCGGCCACGTGCGCATCGAGGGCTCCCGCGTCGTCGTCTCGCACCGGGCGCGCGTCGCGCCGGGCGACTGGTCCGGCATCACGCTCGAGCTCGACGTCGCCGACCCCACGCTGCCGATGCACGGCGTCACCGACGGCCTGCCGTGCGAGGCGCCCCTGCCGACGGGGCGCCGAGCGCTCGACCGGTGGGCGACGCGCGCGGTCGACGACCTCGAGAGCCTGCTGCTCGACGCCGGCCACGGCGCCTTCCCCGCCGCGGGCGCGCCGTGGCACATGACGATGGTCGCGCGCGACGCGCTCATCGCGTGCCGGCTGCTCCTGCCGCTCGGCGCGCAGCTCGCCGAGGGCACCCTGCGCACGCTCGCCGCTCGGCAGGGCGTGCAGGTCGATCCGGCGACGGGCGAGGAGCCGGGCCGGATCCTGCAGGAGATGCGCCAAGGCGCGACCGACCCCGTGCGACCCGGTGTCGAGGCGCATCCGGTCTACGCGGGCTCGGTCGACGCGACGCCGCTGTGGATCGTGCTGCTGCACGACGCGTGGCAGGCCGGCCTGCCGCTCGAGACGGTGCGGGAGCTGCGCACGGCGCTGCACGCCGCGCTGTCGTGGATGGACGCGCGCTCGAGCAGCGGCTTCCTCGCGTGCCCGGAGGAGCCGGGCATGGGCATCGCGGGCAAGGGCTGGCAGGAGGATCCGCACGGCCTGCGCTTCCGCCCCGGCGAGGCGAGCATCGCGACCGCGCAGGTGCAGGCGCTCGCGTGCCGCGCCGCGATGGGCGCCGCGCGCCTGCTCGACGCGCTCGGCGACGACGGCGACCCGTGGCGCGCGTGGGCCGAGCGCCTGCGCACGCGGTTCCGCGAGCGCTTCTGGGTCGAGCGGCGGGGCACGCGCTTCCCCGCCATGGCGCTCGACGCCCGAGGCCGCCCCTTCGAGACGCTCGCGAGCGACATCGGCCAGCTCATCGGCACGACGCTGCTGAGCCGTGCCGAGGAGGTGGTCGTGGCGCGACTCCTGCTCGACGAGCGGCTCTCGAGCGGCTTCGGCCTGCGCTCGATGTCCACCGACGACGAGCGCTACTGGCCGCTCGCCCACTACTGCGGCGCGATCTGGCCGCACGACACGGCGATCGCGATCGAAGGGCTGCTGCGAGCGGGGCTCGCCGACGAGGCTCGAGCGCTCGCCGAGCAGCTCGAGCGCGCGGCGGATGCGTTCGACGGCCGCATGCCGGAGGTCTACGCGGGCTACGGCATCGACGAGGCACCCGCCCCCGTCCCGCACCCGAGCGCCGGCTCGCTGCAGGCGTGGAGCGCGGCATCCGTCGTCCCCGTGCACGCCGCGCTCGCGGGCAGGTCGAGCGCGCTGCAGCCGATCGGCGCCGAGCCGCTCCTCGCGGCGCTCGCGCCGCGCTCGGCGACGAGCGCACCGGAGCCCGTGCAGATCAACGCCACGCGCGCGCGACCCCACGCTCGAGCGCACCTGCGCCTCGTCACCGGCAGCGTGCCCGCGCCCTGATCCGTCGCGGCGCGGCGACGCTGCTCGGGTCCTCGCGGCGCTCGGGCTACGGTGATGCCATGCTCGGGATGCTCGCGACCATCGCTCGCGCGCTCGTCCAGCACTGGCCCGCGCTCCTCGCGCTCCACCTCGCGGGCGTGCTCGGCCGCTACGCGCTCATCGAGCTGAGCGGCTGGGTCGGCGCGCACTCCGCCGTCGCGGGCCTGCTGCTGCTGCCGCTCGCCGTGCTCGCGCGGCTCGCCGCCTTCGTCGGCATGTTCCTCGTGCTGCGCACGAGCCTGCGGCAGCTGAGCGCCATCGCGCCGCCGCCCACCTCGCCCGCGACGCGGCGCAAGGCCTTCGTCGCCTCGCTGCTGGGCGGCGTGCTGCCGTTCTTCGCCGTCTACATGGCGACGGGCAACGTGCAGGAGGACGTCGACGCATATGCCGCCCGAGCGCTCGAGGTGCAGTCGGGCTATCAGTGGCAGGCGTTCGCCGACGGCGGCCCGGGCTTCGACACGACGGGCACGGTGCTCTCCGTCCTGCTCGGGCCGGCATCGGTGGCCGTGATCGTGATCGCGCTCGCGGGACGCTGGGCGTGGAGCCGGTGGCAGGATCGCCTGCCCCGCTGGCTCTCGATCGTGGCGGTGTACCTCGAGGGCGTGTGGGTGTTCGTCTCGGTGCTGCTGCTCGGGGAGCTGCTCGACGGCGTGCGCGCGTGGGTCGACGGGCGGCGGGCCATGGCGTGGGTCGCGGATGCGCGCGAGTGGCTCGCGGAGTCGGTCGCGCCCGTCGCGTGGGCGTGGGACGGGCTCGACTGGGCGCTCGGGCATCTCGGCCAGGCCATCGGCGAGCCGCTCGCCTGGCTCACGATCGCGGGCGTCATGTACGGCCAGGCCGTCGCGGCGCAGTCGCCCGAGCTGCCGGCGCAGCTCCGAGCCGCGCGCTTCGAGCGCGTGCGGCTCGGCGTCACGTCGGCGCGCGCTCGCTACGGCGCGCTGCCGTCGTGGGTGCGGGCGCAGCTCGCGCAGCTGTGGGCACCGATCGCGGGGCGCATCGCGCCGATCTGGCGCGCGATCGTGCTCATGCTGCGCGGCGGACCGATGCTCATCGGCGCGACCGTGCTCGGCTACGCACTGCTCGAGTGGCTCCGCGGCGGCCTCGTGTGGCTGACGACGCGGGTCGTCGGGCCGAACGACCTCGGCGCGTTCTGGAGCGTCTGGAGCCCCGTGCTGCTGCTGCCGGTCGCGATGGTCGTCGAGGCGCTGCGCGTCGCGCTCGTCGCGGGCGCGTACGACACGATGATCGGCCGGCTCCGCCGACGAACCGCTCGCGCGGCCGATGCGCCCTCGGCGACCCGGGCGTCGGATGCCTCGGCGCGCGAGGCGCTCACCGGCGGCTCAGGGCTGCTCGACGAGGAATCGAGGCAGCTCGGGACCGTCGTGCAGGATCTCGAGGTCGATCGCGAACGGGCCGGCGTCGGCGGGCACGACGAAGGGGACGTTGAGGAGGACGGGACTCGTCGCGTCGAAGCATGACGACTCGCCTCGCCACCCGAACGGCCCGGTGTCGCCCTCCCAGCTGCGCCCCGTCGACACCTCGACGAGCCGCGGCCTGGCGCACGTGACGGGCGCGTCGCCGGGCACGACGGTCACTTGAGCCGCGAGCGCCCTGCCGCCCGGGGGCGTCTCGACCCCCGCGTCGGCCGGCACCTCGACGAGCGTCGCGGGACCGACGGCCGCTCCCCCGAGCTCGATCGTCGCTCCGGCCGCCACCGGGGTCGACCGCCAGTGCGTGCCCTCGAAGCGCGTGCGCCACTCCTGCCACCCGATCGCGCCCGCCGTGAGGGGCACGAGCAGCGCGAGCGCGACGAGCGGGATCGCGTTGCGGCGCCACCACGCCCTCATGCGGCCCACCTCGACTCCTCGAGCTCGACGTGCGGCGCCCGCTCGAGCGCGCCGAGGTCGACGGGCAGCTCGACGACCGAGTCGAGGCGCTCGTCGGCCGCGCGTCCGATGCGCAGCGTCACGGTCCCCGTCGCGTCGGCGGGCAGCTCGAAGGCGAGCGATCCGGCACGCGGGAGGCCGAGGTCGAGCGGGGTCGACTCGAGCGATGCGGGGCGCTCGCTCGCCGAGACGGTGCGGTCGCCCAGGTCGAGCTCGACGAGCGAGAGGATCGACGCCGTCTCGGTCTGCAGCACCTCGGCGTCGAGGTCGACGACGAGCCAGTCGCCGCTCGCCTGCCAGCCGTCGGCATCGCTCACGCGCTCCGCGAGCTGCACCTCGCGCACCGTGACCGCGAGCGTCCGCCCCTCGGCGCGCTCGCCGAGCGCGGCGTCGACGACGAAGGGCGCCTGCTGCTGGGCGTCGGTCAGCGCGAGCTGCCCGACCACGGCCGCGAGCGCGACCATCGCGATGCCCGCGACCCACGAGAGCGCGCGCTTCACGGCTGCTCCGCATCCGCGCCGGCGCCGACGTCCTCGAGCTCGATCGTCGCGACCGCCGCGAGCCGGGGAGCGTCCCAGTACTCGCCGTGCAGGACGGACGCCCCGACGCGCAGCTCGTGGTCGAAGATCGCGACGCGCAGCTCGTCGCCCTCCGCGAAGGCGTCCGCGGGCACGATCCACGAGAGCACGAGCTCGGCCGGCACCCCCGGCTGCAGCACCGGGCCGATCGTGGCGTCGTCGAGTCGCGCGGCACCCTCGAGGGCGAGGTCGAGCATGGGCTCGAGCCGGATCACCTCGCCGAAGTCGCTCGTGAGCGTGTGCACGGGGCGCGCCGAGCGGTTCTCGGCGTCGACGACGAGCGAGAGCACGCGCTCTCCCGCCGCGGCGTCGGCCGAGGCACCCGCCTCGGTGAAGTCGTCGATGAGCACCGCCCGCCCGACGGCGAGCGAGACCATCGGCCCCGCGTGCGCCTCGCCGGCGCGCAGCTCGGCGGGACCGGCTGCCTCCACGGGCTCGAGGCCGCCGAACGCCGCGGTCGCGACGAGCAGCACGCCGCCGATCGCGGCCGACACCCACCGCGTCGGCACCTTCGCGGCGGCTTCGGCGAGCCAACCCGAGCGCGCGGCGCGCCGCTTCGCCGGCACGGCCGCGCCGCGCTTCACGCCAGGGGCATCGCCCTGCTCACGAGCATCGCTCACGGCTCGAGCATACGAAGCGCGAGCCGGCATGCCCGCCGCGCCGCGCCCGCGAGGCCCCCGCGCCCGCCCGCGCCGGCGCCCGCGCCCGCGCCCGACCCCGGCCGGGACTCCCGCACAACGCAAGCCGCGCGGGCGCACACGGCCTGCCGCCAGCCGATTGCACCGCTCGAGCCGCGGTATCGGCCGCGCGGGCTTGCGTTGTGCGGAGCGGGGGCCGGGCGGGGCGGGCAGCGCAGCGCCACGCCCCGGGCTCCGGCCCCCACACGGGCGCCGCGCCGCAGCGCGGGCGCCCGGGTCACCCCTTCGCGGAGCCCGC
>JAPSIA010000022.1 GCA_031179215.1 Agrococcus sp. | reverse complement strand
GCGGCGCGAGCGCCTGGTCGAGCCGCTCGCGGCGCAGGCGGCGGCCGAGCCGCACGAGCGCGACGCGCAGGGAGTCGGCGAGCGCGATCGTGGGCATATCGTTAGTCTACCTCACGACCTGAGCGGCAGCCGAGCGGAAGGGCCGAGCCCGCATGCCGGGCGCCGGCGGCGTCGGCTCAGCCGTTCGACGCGGCGGAGGGCGCCGAGACGCCGGAGTCGGCGGGGGCGACGGGAGCGGGGGCAGGCACGGGCTGCGGCGCGGGAGCGGGAGCGGGCGCCGGCGCGGGCGCGGGATCGGGCGCGCTCGGGGCGGCGGCGGAGGTCGCCGCGGGCGTCGGACGCTCCGTGGGCGCGGGCGTCGCCTCGGCGCTGCCCGCGGCGCGCTTGAGCGCCTCGGCGAGCGCCGCCTCGGGGCCGCCGGCGGCGGTGCCGCGGATCTCGCCGCCCGCGACCGGCACGCCGCTCGCGTCGCGCACGCTCATCGCGCTCGCGAGGCTCAGCGCGCCGAGCGAGAGCACGCCGACGCTCACCACGCCCGCCGTGCCGACGAGGACCCACTGGTTGCGCTGCATGCGTCGATCCTCCCGCGAGCGCATGAGCGCCGCGCGAGCGGCAGATGAGAGGCCTCTCATCTGCCGGGCGTCACCGCTCGAGCACCGGCGTCAGGAGCGCCGCGCCGATCGCGAGCTCCTCCGCCGCCATCGCGAGGTCGCCGCGCTCGGTGGGCGCGAGCGCGTGCGCGAGCACGTGCACGCCCGTGCGGTGGGCGACGCGGCGCGCCCCCGGCCGATCGGGCGCGAGCCAGCGGGCGGCGGCCGCGTCGAGCAGCCGGCGGAAGCCCGCGGCCCGCTCGGGGTCGCGGCGCGCGAGCACGATCGACGCGACGAGGTGCCCCATGAGCGCCGCCTCGTCGTCGGCGGGGTCGCCGAGCCCGCTCGTGTCGATGTCGATCACGCCCGAGATCGCGCTCGCGTCGTCCTCAGCGACGAACAGCTGCCCCACGTGCAGGTCGCCGTGCACGGTGCACCGCACGTCGTCCTCGACGACGAGGTCGGATGCGTCGACGGCGCCCACGAGCCGCGCGACGGCCTCGAGCGGCCCCGCGAGCGCCGTCGCGTCGGCGCCGCCATCGACCGCGCGCCGCAGCGCGGCATCGAGGCGCCGGAGGTACCAGTCCTGCCGCAGGGCGAGCGAGGCGCGCGCGTCGCGCCCGGCGTCGACCGCGGCGATCGAGGCGCGCAGGAGCTCGACCGAGTCGAGCAGGCGCTCGGGGTCGAGCTGGGCCAGCCGCGCGGTGAGCGGCACGCCCGCCGCCGTCTCGGTGAGCACGACGCCGAGCTCCGACCAGCCGATGATGAGCGGCACCGGCACGCCCCCGGCGCGCAGCGCCTCCTGCAGCTGCACGATCGACGCGGAGGCCGCAGGGCGCACGATCTTGAGGTAGGTCTCGCGCTCACCCGCTCGCATCCGGAACATCGCGCGCTTGCCGGGACGGTAGACGAGCAGCTCGGGGCGGCGGTCGATCGCGACGCCGAGGCGGCCCATGAGGGTCGCCGCGGCGTCGGGGAAGCTCGCGGGTGCGAGCGCCGGCAGTCGCGGATCGGCCGGGTGCAGCCAGATGCGCGCCTCGGGATGCTCGGGGTCGCCGAGCACGAAGCCCGTCTCGGCATCGACGCGCTTGCCGGAGGTGTCGACGTACCAGTACCGGGTGGGCGCTGCCTCGCCGTCGCGCGGCGCCTCCTCGAAGCCCGTCAGCGCCCCGGCGCCGTAGGGCTCCCGGCTCAGCACCCGCAGCTCGCCCCGCACGTCATCGCCCAGGGCGTCGCGCAGCAGGCGCTCCTCGGCGCTCATCGGCGGCCGGGCGGAGGCGGGGGTCGTCGCGGCGCTCGCGAGGGCGCGGTCGTCATCCACGGCTCGATCACAGCAGACGCGCGTGCCCGTGGCCTGAACGTGAGGGTTCTCTCACGCTCGAGCCACCGCGCTGCCACGCGCGGTTGAATGGCCCCATGGCAGAGGGAGGTCGGCCGCGCTTGCGCGCCTGGACGGTGCGCTCGCGCATCGTGGGGCTCCTGACCCTGCTGACGCTGCTGTCGGTCTTCGCCGCCGGGCTCGTGGCGTACTTCGTCGAGCGCGCGCGGGTGCTCGAGCAGGTCGACGCCAACCTGCAGTCGGCGCTCGAGTCGGGCAGCGTCACGGTCGCCAACGCAGAGCAGCCGTGGGCGTCGGCGGACCGCGCGCTGCAGGCGGTCGTGCAGCGCGTCGCCTCCGACGACAACACCGGCACGCTCGGCATCCTCGACGGCAGCGCGCGCTGGGCGCCGTTCATCGAGCCGGATGTGCAGCTCGACGCGCTGCCGGGCTTCGTCGACCGCGTCGTCGCCGAGACGGCCGGTCACGAGACGGTCATGGGCACCTTCGTCGGCGACGGCCGCACCGTGCGCTACCTCGCCGCCCCCGTCGTCCTCGGCGAGCCCGACCGGGGCCGGCCGCCGCAAGCGGTGTTCGTCACCGGCTACGACGTGCAGGGCGAGCTCGCGGAGATCGACGATGCGGCGCGCGTGTTCACGATCACCGCGTTGCTCGCGACGGTGCTCACCTTCCTCATCGGCCTGTGGGTCTCCGGGCGTCTGCTGCGGCCGATCCGGCACATGCGCGACGTCGCCGAGCGCTCCTCGGCCGCCAACCTCGACGAGCGCATCCCCGTCGGCGACGGGCGCGACGACGTCTCGCAGCTCGCCGCGACCGTCAACCGCATGCTCGACCGGCTCGGCGGCGCGCTCGACAGCCAGCGCGAGCTGCTGCGCGACGTCGGCCACGAGCTGAAGACGCCCATCACGATCGTGCGCGGGCACCTCGAGCTCGTCGATCCGCGCGACCCGGCCGACGTCGCAGAGACCCGCGACCTCGCGATCGACGAGCTCGACCGCATGGCGCGGCTCGTCGACGACCTGCGCGCCGCCGCGCGGCTGCGCGATCCTGGCGCGTTCTCCATCCGACCGACCGACCTCGCCGCCCTCACCGAGCAGATCGCCGCGAAGGCGCGCGCGATCACGGGCGCCGACATCGGCGACGAGCTCTCGAGCGCGCCCGTGCGCGCAGCGCTCGACCCCGACCGCATCACGCAGGCGATGCTCCAGCTCGTCGCGAACGCCGTGCGGCACGCGCAGGGCCCGATCACGATCGGCTCGCGGGTGCGCGGCCGCGACGTCGAGCTGTTCGTGCGCGATCGGGGACCCGGCGTGCCCGACGAGCTCAAGGCCGTCATCTTCGACCGCTTCCACCGCGGCGTCGCCCAGGGCCGCGGCGACGGCGGCTCGGGGCTCGGCCTGTCGATCGTGCAGCTCATCGCCCAGACGCACGGCGGCCGCGCGTGGGTCGCGGATGCGCGGTCCCCGCTCGCGAGCGGGGACGATCCCCGGTGGGGCTCGGAGTTCATCCTCTCGCTGCCGGGCGCGGTCGTCGCGGGCGACGGCTCCCAGGAGCAGGACACGCGAGCGGGCCAGGATGCGAGCGCCGCGCGCGCGGCCGCGACGACCGAGGAGCAGGCATGGCATCGATCCTGATCGCCGAGGACGAGGCGCGCATCGCCTCCTTCGTCGAGAAGGGGCTGCAGGCCGCGGGCTACTCGACGCGCGTGGCGACGACGGGCCCCGAGGCGCTCGACCTCGCGCTCACCGATGCGTTCGACCTGCTCGTGCTCGACATCGGGCTGCCGGGCATCGACGGGTTCGAGGTGCTCGCGCAGCTGCGCGGCTCGGGCTCCACCGTGCCGGTCATCATCCTCACGGCGCGCGCGGGCGGCGCCGACACCGTCGCGGGGCTCGAGGGCGGCGCCGACGACTACATGGCGAAGCCGTTCCGCTTCGACGAGCTGCTCGCGCGCGTGCGGCTGCGCATGGCCGCGCACGCCTCGAGCCCAGCCGGCTCGGTCGAGCTGCGCCACCAGGGGCTCGAGCTCGACATCCGCACGCGGCGCGCGACGGTCGACGGCCGCGCCGTCGACCTCTCGGGGCGCGAGTTCGCCCTCGCCGAGGAGCTCGTGCGGCACGCGGGGCAGGTGCTCTCGCGCGAGCAGCTGCTCTCGCGCGTGTGGGGCTACGACTTCGACCCCGGCTCGAACGTCGTCGACGTCTACATCCGCTACCTGCGCAACAAGCTCGGTGCCGAGCGCATCGAGACCGTGCGCGGCATGGGCTACCGCCTCGTCTGAGGCCGCCGCCGCTCGCCCCGGGAGCCTCCACCGCGCCTCGCGGACCCCGTCCCGCCACGCGGACCCGCGATCCCGGGTCCGTCCGGCGCGCAGGGGTCCGCTTCGGGGCCCGGGATCGCCGCGCGGGGGCGCGGCGTCAGGCGCGCCGCAGCCCCGCGGTCGCTCGCGCGCGCTCGAGCAGGGAGTGGGCGGACTCGGGTGAGCGCTCGACGACGCGCAGCGCGTGCCCGAGCATGTGGAGCGCCGTGAGCGCCGTCGTGTGCGGATCGCGCAGCCACCGCTCGCTCGCCGCCCCGATGAGCTCGCCCAGCAGCGCCGCGTCGCCCGCGCGGCCGGCGGCCTCGTTGCGCGCGGCGCTCGCGGCGGCGTGGCCGATGAACGCCGCCGGGTCGTCGCGCGGGTCGCCGAGGCCCGCGGTGTCGACGTCGATGACCGACGAGACGGCGCCGTCGGCGAAGAAGAGCTGCCCGATGTGGAGGTCGCCGTGGATCACCCGCGGCGGGCCGATGCGCCTCGTGTTGGCGACGAGCCACGGCAGGAGCTCCCGCACGGCGCGCTCGCGCTCCGGCAGGGCGGCGGCGAGCCGGTCGACGTGCCACTCGAGGCGCGTGGCGACCGAGGCGCGCGCGATGCGATGCGTCCGCACGCCCTGCAGGCGCTCCCGCAGCTCGTCGACGGCGTCGAGCAGCGCCTCGACGGGCATGGTCGCGGCCGCGCGCGGCCCTGCCGTGCCGACGGCGTCCCGCACGACGATCACCCCGGAGGGCGCCCAGTGCACGACTTCGGGTGCGGGCACGCCCGCATCGCGGCACGCCCGGTGGATCGCCGCGAGGTCCTCGGCCTCGCCGGGGCGCACGACCTTCACGAACAGGTGCGTGCCGTGCTGCGTCAGGCGCACGACGGCCCGGCGTCCCGGCCGGTAGGAGAGCACGCGGGCCTCGATCCCGCCGGGGGTGCCGCCGGCCCGGGCGATGCGCTGGAGCCGCTCGGGGTCGACGGCCGTGCGCAGCGCCGGCAGGCGCGGGTCGAGCGGATGCCGCCAGATGCGCGCGAGGGGCGCGCCGTCGCGCTCGCGGATCACGAAGCCGGTCTCGACCGCGACCGGCTGGCGCGAGGTGTCGACGAACCACTCGCCGCTGTCGCGGCCGTCGTCGACGGTGAAGCGGGCGATGCGCCCCTCGCCGAAGGGCTCGACGGCGATCAGGCGACCGGGTACCCCGATCGCATTCTCCAGCAGTCGCTGCTCCAGCACGCTCTCATCGTTCCAGGAGACCGCTGGGACACGCCGCGCCTCGCGCGTCAGCCCTCGATCGGGGCTTGCGCGCAGCGATCGAGCAGCCGTGCGCGCAGCGGGCCGAACACGCGGTCGAGCACGGCGAGCGCCTCGTCGTCGAGCTCGGAGAGGAAGAGGTCGTCGACGTGGCGGGCGTGGAGCGGGCGGACCCTGCGCAGCCGCGTGCGGCCCGCATCCGTCAGCACCGCATCCGTGCCGCGCCGGTCGGTCGCGCTCGGCTCGCGCGCGACGAGCCCCGCGCGCTCGAGCGCCGCGACGCGGTAGGTGAGCCGGCCGGGCGCGAAGGCGAGCGCGCGAGCGAGATCGCCCATGCGCATCCGCAGCCCCTCCGCCTCCGAGAGCACGAGCAGCACGTTGAAGTCACCCAGGTCGAGCCCGCACGAGGCCTTGAGCCGGCGCTCGAGCTCGTTCTCGAGCAGCCGCGAGCCCTCGAAGTAGCCGCGCCAGGCCCGGACGGCGAGCGAGCGGTCGCTCACGCGTGCCCCAGCATCTGCTCGAAGGAGACGAACGCGTCGCTGGACTCGTCGAAGGGGTCGGCCTCGCGCCTGCGCGGCATCGCGACCATGAGGTCGGCGAGCTCCTGCCCCTCGCGCGCGATGCGGCGGTCGAGGCCGGATGCGGCGCCCCAGTCCTCGGCGGCGGCGAACACCCCCGTCGGCACGACCTGTGCCTTGAGGTAGGCGAACATCGGCCGCATGGCGGTGTCCATCACCATCGAGTGGCGAGCGGTGCCGCCCGTCGCGCCGAGCGCCGTGGGGATCGAGGCGAGCTGGCCCTCCTCGATGACGTCGAAGAACGACTTGAACAGGCCCGAGTAGCTCATGTTGAACGTCGGCGTCACGGCGATGATCGCCTCGGCGTCGATGACCTCCCTGATCGCGGCGCCGAGCGCCTCGGAGGGGTTGTGCGTGAGCATGTGGCTCGCGATGTCCTGCGCGAGCGGGCGCAGCGTGACGTCGACGGCCTCGGCGTGCTGGCCGTGGGCGGTGAGCGCCGCGAGCGTGGCCTCGCGCAGCCGATCGGCGAGCAGCTTCGTGCTCGAGGGCTCGCCGAGGCCGGCCGAGACGACCGCGATCCTGGGGTTCGTCACGCGACCTCTCCCTCCTGGCGCGCGATCGCGGCGCCCGTGTCGAGGTCGCGGCGCTCGCCCTGCTCGTGCCACGCCCTGCCCTGCTCGCCGAGCTGCGTGCCCGCCTCCTTCGCCGCCGCGACGCGCGCGGCGTGCGTGGGCGCATCCGGCACGCCCGCGGGGCGCACGCGGTCGAACTCGCGCCGGAGGACCGGCACGACCTCGGTGCCGAGGATCTCGATCTGCTCGAGCACCTCTTCGAGCGGCAGACCGGCGTGGTCGACGAGGAAGAGCTGGCGCTGGTAGTCGCCGGCGTAGTCGCGGAAGGCGAGCGTCTTCTCGATGACCTGCTCGGGCGTGCCGACGGTGAGCGGCGTCATCTGCTCGAAGTCCTCGAGGCTCGGGCCGTGGCCGTAGACGGGAGCGACGTCGAAGAACGGGCGGAAGCGATCCTTCGCCTCGCGCTCGGTCGGCTTCATGAAGATCTGGCCGCCGAGGCCGACGATCGCCTCCTCCGGCTCGCCGTGGCCGTAGTGCGCGAAGCGCGAGCGGTAGAGGCGCACCATCCGCTCGGTGTGCTCCTTGTTCCAGAAGATGTTGTTGTGGAAGAAGCCGTCGCCGTAGTAGGCGGCCTGCTCGGCGATCTGCGGCGAGCGGATCGAGCCGTGCCACACGAACGGGGCGACGCCGTCGAGCGGGGCAGGCGTCGAGGTGTAGCCCGTCAGCGGCGTGCGGTGCTTGCCCTGCCAGTTGACGACCGGCTCGTGCCACAGCTGGTGCAGCAGCGCGTAGTGCTCGATCGCGAGCTCGATCCCGTCGCGGATGTCCTTGCCGAACCAGGGGTAGACGGGGCCCGTGTTGCCGCGCCCGAGGGTGAGGTCGACGCGGCCGTCGGCGAGGTGCTGCAGCATCGCGAAGTCCTCGGCGATCTTCACCGGGTCGTTCGTCGTGATGAGCGTCGTCGCGGTCGAGAGGATGAGCCGCTCGGTCTGCGCGGCGATGTAGCCGAGCGTCGTCGTCGGCGAGGAGGAGAAGAACGGCGGGTTGTGGTGCTCGCCGGCGGCGAAGACGTCGAGGCCGACCTCCTCGGCCTTCTTGGCCATCGCGATCCAGCCCTTGATGCGCTCGTGCTCGGTGGGCGTGCGACCGGTCGTCGGGTCCTGGGTGATGTCGCTCACCGAGAAGATGCCGAACTGCATGCTGCTCATGGTGGTCCTTCCGTCTGCGGCTACTCTTTCAAACTTGAACGACATGTGCAACCAGCGTCCCGGTCACCCTATTCCCGGATCGCGACGTCGCGGGAGGCCGTTCGGGTGGCGCGCATCGACGCTTCCGACCGCCGGCGACGCCGAGGAACTAGGGTCGGAGAGATGCAGGCTGATGCGGTGGGTCGCGGCGCGGACATCGCCGACGTCGTGGTGGTCGGACTGGGCGCGATCGGCTCGAGCGCCGCGTGGCGGCTGGCTGCGCGCGGCCTCGACGTCGTCGGCATCGACCAGCACGAGCCGGGGCATCCCTGGGGCGGCTCGCACGGGCGCTCGCGACTGTTCCGCGTCGCGTGCCTCGAGCACCCCGGCCTCACGCCGATCGCCCGCCGCGCGCGCGACCTGTGGCGGGAGCTCGAGTCGCTGAGCGGCGAGGAGCTGCTGCTCGAGACCGGCGGCATCATGATCGGCGCGCCCGGCTCCCGCATCATCGAGGGCACCCTCGCCGCCGCGCGCGAGCACGGCCTCCCGGTCGAGCAGCTCGACGCCGCCGCCATCGGCGAGCGGCTGCCGGCGCTCGCGCGGCTCGACCCCGGCGATGTCGCGGTGTGGGATCCCGAGGCCGGCGTGCTGCGGCCCGAGGCGGCCATCGTCGCGGCCGTCGACGCGGCGCGCGCGGCCGGCGCGCGCATCCGCACCGGCGAGCGGGTGCTGGGCATCGAGGTCGACGACGTCGGCGACGCGGGCCATGCCGCCGTGACGGTGCGGCTCGAGCGCGGCGACGTGCGAGCGCGGCGCGTCGTCGTCGCCGCCGGGCCCTGGCTCTCCCAGCTCACCGACCTGCCCGTGCGCCCGCACCGCGTGGTCATGAGCTGGTTCGGCGCGCGCGAGGGCCACGACGCCTCGATCGACCGCATCCCCGTCTTCATCCGCAGCGTGCCCGGCACGGCCGAGTGGGTGTGGGGTCACGGCGCGCTGTCGGGCGACCTCGCCAAGGTCGGTCCGGAGTTCGACGGACCCTTCGACGAGGACGACCCCGACGCGATCGACCGCGAGATCCACCCGGGCGACACCGAGCGCATCAGCGAGCTCGTCGCCGCCGCCTTCCCCGACCTCGAGCCGGCGCCCGCGGACCTCACGACCTGCATCATGGCGCACACGCCCGACGGCCAGTTCGTCGTCGGGCCGACGGATGCATCCGGCCGGGTCGTCGTCGCCGGCGGCTGCTCGGGCCACTCCTTCAAGCACGCGGCAGCGCTCGGGGAGCTCGCCGCCCAGTTCGCCACCGACGAGGCCCCGTTCGCCGACGCCGCCTTCCTCGACCCGCGCCGCTTCGCGCAGGCCGCGACCGGCGAGCCGGTCGCTCGAGGGCACGTGCACCTCGCCTGACCGCTGCCCGGGCGAGACCGTCGCGTCGTCCTCGCCTCCCTGTCGGCGGGCGCGTGCCGAGGCATGCGGCGAGTGCCCGGCGCAGCTGGAGACGTGGGGCGTGCGCCGCAGGCGAGCCGGGCGGGCGGTCTACTCCGCCGGGGCGACGGCCGGCGGCGCGTGGTCGTCGCGTGCCGCCGCGCGCGGACCGCGCAGGCGCTCGAGCGCATCCATGAGGTGGTAGATCACGAGCGTCGCCACGGTGCCGAGCACGATGCCCTCGAAGACGAGCGCGCCGGCGGTGAGCGTGTAGTTCGCGATCGCGACGATGAGGCCGACGCCTGCGGCGAACTGGTTGCGGGGGATGGAGAAGTCGACGCGGTTCTCGATCCAGATGCGCACGCCGATGATGCCGATGAGGCCGTACAGCGCGGTCGTCACGCCGCCGAGCACGCCCGCGGGCACGGCGAAGATGAGCTCGCCGACCTTGGGCGAGAGGCCGAGCAGGATCGCCGTGATCGCCGCGACCCAGTACGCGGCGGTCGAGAAGACGCGCGTCGCGCTCATGACGCCGATGTTCTCGCCGTAGGTCGTCGTGGCCGAGCCGCCGAAGAGGCCCGCGAGCACGGTCGCGCCGCCGTCGGCCATGAGCGCGCGGCCGGCGAGCGGGTCGAGGTCGCGGTGGAGCAGCTGGCCGACGCCCTTGACGTGGCCGAGGTTCTCGGCGATGAGCGGCAGCACGACGGGCACGAACAGCAGCAGCGACGGGATGAGCGCAGGATCGAGGGTGGGCGACTGGAGCTGCGGCAGGCCGATCCACGGCGCCGCCTCGACCTTCGACCAGTCGACCGATCCGGTGGCCGCGGCGACCGCGTAGCCGACGACGACGCCGACGAGGATCGCGAGGCGGCCGACGAGGCCGCGGAAGAGCACGGCGGTGAGGATGATCGCGCCGAGCGTCACGACCGACAGGACCGGGTCCTTCGCGAAGTTGTCGCGCGCGGCGGGCGCGAGGTTGAAGCCGATGAGCGCGACGATCGTGCCCGAGACCACCGGCGGCATGAGCGCACCGATCCAGCGCGTGCCGGCGAAGTGGACGACGAGGCCGACGAGCGCGAGCAGGAGGCCGACGAGCACGATGCCCGCGAGCGCGAAGCCGTGCCCGCCCACCGCGGTCGCGGCGCCGATCGGCGCGAGGAACGCGAACGAGGAGCCGAGGTAGCTCGGCAGCCGGTTCTGCGTCACGAGCAGGAACAGGATCGTGCCGATGCCCGAGAACAGCAGCGTCGTCGAGGGCGGGAAGCCGGTGATGATCGGCACGAGGAAGGTCGCGCCGAACATCGCCACGACGTGCTGCATCCCGAGGCCGATCGTGCGGCCCCAGCCGAGCCGCTCCTCGGGGAGCACGATGTCGGTCGCGGTCAGGTTCTCGTCGTCGCGGCGGCGCCAGGGGAGCATGCGGGTCCTTCGGGAGGTGCGGGAGGGGGCGGGAGCCGCCTCTCGGATCGTAGTGGCGCTCGGCGGATGCCGCGTCGTCGCGCCCGCACCGCCCCCGCCGTCGGCGCCTGCGGGTACGGTCGTGGCGTGGACGAGCACATCAGCGTGCGGGGCGCGCGCGAGCACAACCTCAAGGGCGTCGACGTCGACATCCCCAAGCGGCGGCTGACGGTCTTCACGGGCGTCTCGGGCTCCGGCAAGTCGAGCCTCGTCTTCGGCACGATCGCCGCGGAGTCGCGGCGCCTCATCGACGAGACGTACGACGCGTTCGTGCAGGGCTTCATGCCGCCGTCGCCGCAGCCGGAGGTCGACAGCCTCGAGGGGCTCACGGCCGCGATCCTCGTCGGGCAGGACCAGATGGGCGCGAACTCGCGCTCGACGGTCGGCACGGCGACGGATGCGTACACGATGCTCCGCGTGCTGTGGTCGCGCGTGGGCACGCCGCGGCTCGAGTCGTCGGTGCTGTTCTCGTTCAACGACCCGCGCGGCATGTGCATGGCGTGCGAGGGCCTCGGCCGCGTCTCGGCGATCGACGTCGACGCGATCGTCGATCGCCGCAAGAGCCTCAACGAGGGCGCGATCGACTTCCCCAACTACCAGGTGGGCTCCTGGTACTGGAAGCTCTTCGCCGAGTCGGGCCTGCTCGACCCCGACAAGCCGATCGCCGACTACAGCGACGAGGAGCTGCAGCTGTTCCTGCACGGCGAGGAGCGCAAGGTCGCCTTCGCCGGCTTCAACATGACGTTCGAGGGCCTCATCCCCAAGCTCACCAAGAGCGTCTTCCAGAAGGACCTCGACGCGATGAAGCCGAACCTGCGCGCGCGCGTCGAGGCCGCCGCGACCTACGGCGACTGCCCCGAGTGCGGCGGCTCGCGCCTCAACGCGGCGGCGCGCGAGGTGCGCGTGCAGGGGCGCACGATCGCCGAGGCGAGCGCGATGCAGCTGACCGACCTCGCGCCCTTCATCGCCTCGATCCCGGCGGAGGCGGGCGGCGCCGCGACGGCGCCGCTGCGCGCGAGGCTCGTCGACCTGCTCGAGACCTTCGACGCGATCGGGCTCGGCTACCTCTCGCTCGACCGGCCGGCGGGCAGCCTCTCCGGCGGCGAGGCGCAGCGCACCAAGATGGTGCGGCACATGGGCTCGGCGCTCACCGACGTCACCTACGTCTTCGACGAGCCGACCGCGGGCCTCCACGCGCACGACGTCGAGCGCATGAACGGCCTGCTGCAGCGGCTGCGCGACAAGGGCAACACCGTGCTCGTCGTCGAGCACAAGCCCGAGGTCATGGCGATCGCCGACCGCATCGTCGACATGGGGCCGGGCGCCGGCACCCACGGCGGCACGATCGTCTTCGAGGGCACCTTCGACGGGCTGCGCGCCTCCGGCACGCGCACGGGCGAGCACCTCGAGCACCGGCAGCGCATCAAGGACACCGTGCGCGAGCCCTCGGGGCGCCTCGAGATCCGCGGCGCTCGCGAGCACAACCTGCGCGACGTCGACGTGGATGTGCCCACGGGCGTCCTCGTCGCCGTCACCGGGGTCGCGGGCTCCGGCAAGTCGTCGCTCATCCACGGCTCGCTGCCGAGGACCGGCGTCGCCTTCGTCGACCAGACGGTCATCAGGGGCTCGCGGCGATCGAACCCCGCGACGTACACGGGCATCCTCGAGCCGATCAGGAAGGCCTTCGCGAGCGCCAACGGCGTGAAGCCCGCGCTGTTCTCGGCGAACTCCGAGGGCGCGTGCCCGGAGTGCAAGGGGCTCGGCGTCATCTCCTCCGACCTCGCCTTCATGGCGGGCGTCACGACGCCGTGCGAGCTGTGCGGCGGGCGCCGCTTCACCGCGGCGGTGCTCGAGTACGAGCTGCGCGGGAAGTCGATCGGCGACGTGCTCGACATGTCGGTCGAGGAGGCCGCGGCCTTCTTCACCGAGCAGCAGGTCGCGCCGATGCTCGGCAGGCTCGTCGACGTCGGGCTCGGCTACATCACGCTCGGGCAGACCCTCACGACCCTCTCGGGCGGCGAGCGCCAGCGGCTCAAGCTCGCGATCGAGATGGGCACGACGGCCTCGGTCATCGTGCTCGACGAGCCGACGACGGGCCTCCACATGGCCGATGTCGACAACCTCATCGGGCTGCTCGAGCGGATCGTCGACGCCGGGCGCACCGTGATCGTCATCGAGCACAACCTCGACGTCGTCGCGCGCGCCGACTGGATCATCGACCTCGGCCCGGGGGCGGGCGCCCAGGGCGGCCGCGTCGTCTTCGAGGGGACGCCGGCGGCGCTCGCGGCCGAGCCCGGCGCATCGCTCACCGGCCGGCACCTCGCCAAGCGTCGCGAGGCCTAGCGCCGCTGCCGCCGCGCGGCGACGCGGCCGGCGGCCTCCCGCCCGGATGCCGGGCAGGGCCCCGCCCCGGCCTACAATCCGGGCATGCCCAAGTTCACGGCCCTCCGCGCGGACTCGACGTTCGTCGAC
Organism: Agrococcus sp.; assembly: GCA_031179215.1. Classification (GTDB taxonomy): domain Bacteria; phylum Actinomycetota; class Actinomycetes; order Actinomycetales; family Microbacteriaceae; genus Agrococcus. The sequence goes on along the minus strand of JAPSIA010000022.1, from coordinate 16,792 downwards.
CTGCAGGGCGTGAACATCCACGTCTACGCGTGGAAGCCCGGCAAGCCGAAGGGCGCCGTGCTCATCGCCCACGGCCTCGGCGAGCACGCGCTGCGGTACGAGCACGTCGCGCAGCGCCTCGTCGCCGCCGGCTACGCCGTGTGGGCGCTCGACCAGCGCGGCCACGGCGCGACGGGCATCGAGCAGCACGGCGGCGACCTCTCGCGACTCGGGCGGCTCGGCCCCGGCGGCGTGCGCGCCGTCGTCGGCGACCTCGAGCACGCCCTCAAGCGCATCCGCGGCGAGCATCCGGGGCTCCCGCTCGCGATCCTCGGCCACTCCTGGGGCTCGCTGTCGACCCAGCTGCTGCTCAACCGCAGCCACGACCTCGTCGACGCCGCCGTGCTCGCCGGCACCGCCTACCGCATGCCGGGATCGATGAACGCGGGCGACCTCAACGCGCGGCACGCCCATCTCGGTGACACGGGCTACGAGTGGCTCTCGCGCGATCCGGCGGTCGTCGACGCGTTCGTCGCCGATCCGCTCACCTTCCCCGCGAAGGTGCTGCCGCTGTTCGGCCCCCTCGAGGGCCTGCGCCTCTACGGCGTGCCGGCCAGGGGCATCCGGGCCGAGCTGCCGCTGCTGATCGCCGGCGGCTCCGACGACTCGCTCGGCGGCACGAGGTCGCTGCAGCGGCTCGGCGAGGCGTACCGCCGCCGCGCCGGCATGCGCGACGTGACCGTCGTCGTCTACCCCGGCGCGCGTCACGAGATCCTCAACGAGATCAATCGCGCGAAGGTGCTCGACGACGTCGTGGGCTGGCTCGACGAGCGCCTCGCCCGGCGAAGGCTCGCCCCCGCCTGACCCCGCGTGCCGCTGCGACGAGGGTCGGACGCGCGTGGAGCGCGCAGCGAGCGCCGCGCGCGCTCGCGATCCGGCCGCCCGCCGTACGCTGGAGCCATGCACGGCGAGTACAAGGTTCCCGGCGGCAAGCTCGTGGTGGTCGACCTCGAGGAGCAGGACGGCAGGATCGCCGGCTTCCGCCTCGCGGGCGACTTCTTCCTCGAGCCCGATGAGGCGCTCGGTGCGATCGACGCGGCGGTGAACGGCCTGCCCGTGACCGCGACCGCCGTCGAGATCGGCGAGGCGATCAAGGCGGCCCTCCCCGCGGATGCCGTGCTGCTGGGCTTCACGCCCGAGTCGGTCGGCGTCGCCATCCGCCGCGCGCTGCGACGCGCGAGCTCGTTCGCCGACTACGAGTGGACGATCATCGACGACGAGCCGAGGCTGCCGATCGTGCACGTCGCCCTCGACGAGGTGCTCACCGAGGAGGTCGGCGCCGGCCGCCGCGGCCCGACGCTGCGCTTCTGGAACCTCGCAGGCCCCGCCGTCTACCTCGGCTCCTTCCAGTCGTACCGCAACGAGGTCGAGCCCGAGGCCGCCGAGCGCCACGGCATCCCGGTGCTCCGGCGCATCACGGGCGGCGGCGCGATGTTCTCCGAGCCCGACAACGCCATCACCTACTCGCTCTACGTGCCGGGCGACCTCGTGCAGGGCATGAGCTTCCAGGACTCCTACGCGTTCCTGGACGCGTGGGTCATCGAGGCGCTCAAGGGCCTCGGCATCGACGCGTTCTACGCGCCGCTCAACGACATCACCTCGGCCAAGGGCAAGATCGGGGGCGCCGCGCAGAAGCGGCTCGCCTCCGGCGCGGTGCTGCACCACGCGACGATGTCCTACGACATCGACGCCGACAAGATGACCGAGGTGCTGCGCATCGGCAAGGAGAAGCTGAGCGACAAGGGCACCACGAGCGCGAAGAAGCGCGTCGACCCGCTCAAGTCGCAGACGGGCATGGAGAAGGCCGAGGTGCAGGAGGCGCTCAAGCGCACGTTCCGCTCGCTCTACGGCGGCAGCGAGGGCGCGCTCACCGAGGCCGAGCTCGCGGAGGCGGCCGAGCGCATCCGCTCGAAGTTCGACACGAAGGAGTGGCTGCACCGCGTGCCGTGAGCCGCGGAGCGCCTCCCGGCTGCTCGCAACCTGGGCACCCTACGATCGAGCTGCCATGGACTTCTCGCTCGAATTCACGCCCGACCTGATCGCGATCTTCCTCACGCTGTTCGTGCTGGAGATCGTCCTCGGGGTCGACAACGTCATCTTCATCTCGATCCTCGCCTCGAAGCTCCCCCAGGAGCAGCAGGCGAGGGCGCGCAACCTCGGGCTCACGCTCGCGATGGGCATGCGCGTGCTGCTCGTGCTGCTGGCCGGCTGGATCATCAGCCTCAACGACGACCTCTTCTCGATCTTCGGCATGGGCTTCTCCGGGCGCGAGCTCGTGCTCATCGCCGGCGGCGGCTTCCTGCTCTACAAGGCCGTGCACGAGATCCACCTCAAGCTCGAGGGCGAGGAGGAGCACGCGTCGAGCGCCGTGAAGGCGACCTTCGGGGCCGTGCTCGCCCAGATCCTGCTCATGGACCTCGTCTTCTCGCTCGACTCGGTGATCACCGCCGTCGGCATGACGTCGAACATGCTCGTGATCATCGCCGCGGTCGTGATCTCGTTCGGGATCCTGCTGTTCGCGTCGCGCTACATCTTCGAGTTCGTCAACCGGCACCCGACGGTGAAGATGCTCGCGCTGTCGTTCCTGCTGCTCATCGGCGTCTTCCTCGTGGCGGAGGGCTTCGGGCTCCACATCGACAAGGCGCTCATCTACGGCCCGATGGCCTTCGCGGTGCTCGTCGAGGGCCTCAACCTCTGGGCGGCGGCGCGTCGGCGCAAGCGCGCGGGCTCGGCCGCAGAGCCCGTGCGGCTGCACGACACGATGAGCCCCGAGGCATCGATCGCCGCGGCGGCGACGGGACAGGGCTCGCCGGCGGTCGACGCGACCGCGCGCACCGACGCGAGCGCGCCGGACGAGCGCGCCTGAGCCTTGTCGGGCTCCGCCCGAGCGAGTTGGATGGGGCCATGAGCGAGGCACACCAGTCCCACGTCGTCGTCGGCGACGACTCCGACCGCGGCCGCTACGAGGCGCACATCGGCGATCACCTCGCCGGAGTGCTCTCGTACGTCGACGACGCCGACGGCAACCGCGTGCTGCAGCACACGGTCGTGGGCGACGCGTACGGCGGGCACGGCGTCGGCAGCGCCCTCGCCGCGTTCGCGCTCCGCGAAGCGGCGGAGGCGGGCCGCAAGATCGTGCCGCAGTGCTCGTTCGTGCAGTCGTGGCTCGGCAAGCACCCCGAGCACCAGCAGCACGTCGCGCACGCGTTCGAGGGCTGAAGCTCCCGAGTCCGTCGCGACGGGATGCCGCGGCCGGCAGGGGGCTCGAGCGATCGGCGCGCGCGGCTCGAGACCTCGCGGCCGAGTGTCGTAGACTGTGCGCGACCGCTCACGCGGCCACGCGGATGTAGTTCAATGGCAGAACTTCAGCTTCCCAAGCTGATAGCGCGGGTTCGATTCCCGTCATCCGCTCCACCTCCCTCGGGCAGCGCCCGCCGCTTCCGCGGCGGTCAGCGACCGCTGCTCGGCGTCGGCACGTCGGGCACCGCGAGCGGCTGCAGCACGCCGAGCTCGAGCCACGTGAGCGGCGCGATCACCGACAGCGCCACGACGAGCAGCAGGGTGAGCACGACCACGACGTACTGCACGCGGCGCCGTCCGCGCGAGATGCGCCGGAAGCCCCACGCGATCGGCAGGCCGACGAGCGAGACCATGAGCGCCACGGTCGGCGCGACCCAGTGCGGCACGCACGCGAGCGCGGCGAGCAGCGCGATCCCGACCGCGATCGGCAGCATCGGCCGCTCGCGAGGCGCGCCCTCCTCGGGCGCCGGCGGCGGCTGCCACATCGGCTCGGGCGGCCGCAGCTCCGAGGGCGGGGCGGATGCGTCGCGAGGCGGCGCGGGCGGCCGCGGTCCGCGAGTCCACGGCGCGGCCGCCGAGGGCGGCGGCTGCTCGGGCTCGCCGTCGCCGTGGCTCGGTCGCGCGGCCGGATGACCCGGCGGCGCCCACCGCCGCGCGTCGTCGTCGTGCCCGGTCACGCGTCCATCCTCCCAGCCGGTGCCGCCGAAGGCCCAGGAGCGCCGGTCGCGCGCGAGCCCTCGCAGCGGCATCGTCCGTGGCGAGGCAAGCGCCCGCCGCCCGGTGCCACGTCACACAGCACCGGTAGTGTGGAGCCCATGACCGCTCGAACATCGGGAGCCTTCGGGCAGACGCGCCTGCAGCCTGCCGCGAGCCTGCGCGAGCAGGTGGAGGAGGCGCTCGCGTCGCAGATCGTCACGGGCGAGATCGAGCCCGGCGAGGTGCTCACGGCCCCGACGCTCGCCACGCAGTTCGGCGTGAGCGCGACGCCGGTGCGCGAAGCGCTCCTGACGCTGCAGCGCCGCGGCTTCCTCGAGCCCATCCGCAACAAGGGGTTCCGCGTCACCGAGGTGTCGCAGGAGGAGCTGCGCGAGATCGCCCAGGTGCGCCTGCTGCTCGAGTGCCCGCCGATGCGCGAGATCGCCGGCGGCATCCCGGAGGCGCTCGAGGCGGAGCTGCGCGACCTGGCTGACGAGATCGTCGCCTCCGGTGCCGAGGGGCGCCTGCAGGACTACCTCGCGGCCGACACGAGGTTCCACCTGCTGCTCATCGAGCTCGTCGGCAACCAGCACCTCACCCGGCTCGTGCGCGAGCTGCGGCAGCAGACGCGCCTCGGCGGGCTCGTGTCGCTCGCGGAGTCGGAGGTGCTCGTCGAGTCGTCGAAGGAGCACGCGCGGCTGCTCGACCTCCTCGCCGCGGGCGACGGCGCCGGCGCCGAGGCGCTCATGCGGCAGCACATCGGGCACGTGCCCGGCATCTGGAGCGGCAATCGCGAGGACCTCGCGTCCTGAGCCGGCGCGCGCGGCCCCGTCGCGTCACGGGATCGGCGGCAGCGTCTCGGGGAGCTCGGTCGGCGCGGTCGTGGGCGTGCGCCGCCGGGCGCGCGTCGCGGTGACGGCGACGCCGGCGGACGCGGTGGCGACGAGCACGATCGCGAGCGCGTCGAGGAGCGAGAGCGCCTCGGCGAGCAGCGCGAACCCGAACAGCGCAGCCGCCGCGGGCTCGAGCGCCATGAGGATGCCGAACGCGTGCGCGGTGATGCGCCGCAGCGCGAGCATCTCGAGCCCGTAGGCGAGCACGCTCGAGAGCAGCGCGACGAGCGCCGCCGGGCCGAGCACCGCCGGCGTCGCGCCGATGGCCTGGAGCGCGGGGAGCGCCCCGAACGGGAGCGCGACGAGCGCGCCGACGAGCATCGCCGCGGCGAGGCCGCCGAGCCCCGGCACCCGCTCGCCGACGCGCTGCGAGAGCAGGATGTACGCGCCCCAGCAGGCGCCGGCGGCGAGCGCGAGCGCGCAGCCGAGGATGTCGAGGTCGCCCTGGATGCCCTGCGCCATGATGATCGCGATGCCGCCGGCGGCGCACACGACCCACGTGAAGTCGAGCAGCCGGCGCGAGTGGATGAGCGCGACGGTCAGCGGTCCGATGAGCTCGAGCGTGACCGCGACCGAGAGCGGGATGCGCTCGAGCGACGAGTAGTAGAGCAGGTTCATCGCGCCGAGCACCGCACCGAAGGCGAGCACGTGCAGCAGGGTCGACCGGCTCCAGCCGCGCGGGGACGGCCGCGCGATCGCGAGCAGGATCGCCGCGGCGATCGTGAGCCGCACGAAGGTGAGCCCGAGCGGAGGGATCTCGTCGAAGATCGTCTTGCCGATGGCCGCGCCCAGCTGCACCGAGCTGATCGACGCGAGCACGAGGAGCACGCCCGCGAGCGGGGCGAGCCAGGCGAGGGGAGTGCGGCGCATCGCTGTCGACGGTAGCGCGGCGCTCGCCGCTCGCTGCCGCGCGGCGGCCCGGACGACGGCTTCATTACGATTTGATTGCGACGGCTGGCAGCACTCCGCAGCGTATGTAATATGTCACACACCGCCGCAAGGCGCCGCAACGATGCACACTGAGGAGTCCCATGTCTGCACGCTCTCCGCGCCCATCGCGGATCATCACCACGCTCCTCGCCGCGGGCGCGATCGCGATCACCGCGGGCTGCTCCGGCGGCATCGCCGGCGGCAACGACCCCGGCGAGTCCGGAGCGGCTCCCGAGGGCCCCATCGCCCTCGGCATGCTCGCGCCCTTCTCGGGCAGCGAGTCCGCGTTCGGCGTCTACATGCAGCAGGGCGCCGAGCTCGCGATCCAGGAGATCAACGCCGACGGCGGCGTGCTCGGGCAGGAGCTCGAGCTCGTCGTGGAGGATGATGCGTGCGACGCGACGACCTCCGTCGCCGCGGCCAACAAGCTCGTCACCGAGGGGATCGTCGCCTCCGTCGGCGGCTACTGCTCGGGTGCGACGCTGCCGACGCTCCCCATCTTCGACCAGGCCGGGATCCCCATGGTGATCCCCGCCGCCAACTCGAACGACCTGCCCGACGCGGGCCTGCCGGGCGTGTTCCTCATCAACGGCACGGGCACGCAGCAGGCCCAGTCCGCGGTGCAGTACGCGCAGCAGGAGGGCGCCACGACGGTCGCCGTCATCGACGACGCCACGAGCTACTCGGCCGACCTCGCCGAGGCCTTCGTCGAGCAGGCCGACGCGGCCGGCGTCGAGGTCGCCTTCGAGGCCACGGTGACGCCGGGCGAGAACGACTACGCCTCGGTCGCCACGCAGCTCGCCCAGGCCGCCCCCGACCTCGTCTACTGGACGGGCTACTACCAGGAGGGCGCGCTCATCAACCGGCAGTCGGTCGACGCCGGCTTCGAGGGCATCTTCATGGTCGCCGACGGCTCGATCGATGCGAGCTTCGCCGAGATCACGGGCGAGGGCTACATCGAGAACGTCGTGGGCACGTTCACGCAGACGCCCGACATGCTGGTCGGAGCCGAGAGCTGGATCGCCGACTACGAGGAGCTCGCGGGCGCAGCGCCCGGCCCCTACTCGACGCAGGCCTACGACGCCGTGCGCATCGTCGCGCAGGCGATGGAGGACGCCGGCTCGACCGAGTTCGACGCCGTCGTGACGGCGCTCGAGGGCCTCGAGGACTTCGAGACCTTCGCCGGTCCCCTCACCTTCACCGAGGACCACACCCGAGAGAGCGGCGGCTTCGTGATCGTCTCGATCGACCCGGAGTCCGGCCAGTTCGTCCTCAAGGACGACCTGCAGGGCTGATCGCTCGGAGGGCGGGAGCCACCCGGCTCCCGCCCTCCGCACCGGACCTCCTCGGAAGGAGCATCACCTCGTGATGCAGCTCATCTGGAACGGCCTCATCGTCGGCTCGTTCTACTCGCTCGTCGCGCTCGGCTACTCGATGGTCTACGGCATCATCAAGCTGCTGAACTTCGCGCACGGCGACATCTACATGCTCGGCGCCTTCGTCGGCTTCCTCGTGCTCAGCTCCTTCGGCGGCATCCCGGCAGCCATGTCGATCCCGGCGCTGCTGGTGATCCTGCTGCTGGCGATGGTCGTGACGGGCCTCATCGGCGTCGCGATCGAGCGCGTCGCCTACCGGCCGCTGCGCTCGAGCCCGCGCCTCGCGGTGCTCATCACCGCGATCGGCGTCTCCTTCACGCTCGAGTACGGCATCCGCCAGCTCTTCGGCCCCAACCCGAGAGCCTTCCCCGTGCGGCTGAGCTCGGAGTCGTTCGACGTGCTCGGCATGCGGGTCTCGCTGTCGCAGCTCGTGCTCGTCGTCGTCGCGGCCGTGCTGATGTTCGTGCTCGCGCACATCGTCGAGCGCACCCGGGAGGGCCGCGCGATGCGCGCCATCGCGCTCGACCCGCAAGCGGCGCACCTCATGGGCGTCAACGTGAACCGCGTCATCGCGACGGTCTTCTTCATCGGCTCGGCGCTCGCGGGCGCCGCCGGTGTCATGGCCGGCGCCTACTACGGGTCCATCGACTTCCTCATGGGGTTCGTCATCGGCCTCAAGGCGTTCACGGCCGCGGTCATCGGCGGCATCGGCAACCTCTACGGCGCCATGCTCGGCGGCCTGCTGCTGGGCCTCCTGGAATCCTTCGGAGCCGCGTGGCTCGGCGGCGAGTGGCGCGACGTGTTCTCCTTCGCGATCCTCATCGTGATCCTGACGTTCAAGCCGACCGGCCTCCTTGGCGCCCGCGTCGTGGAGAGGATGTGACATGGCCCCGCAGCTCGACCTCGCGCTGAAGCACGCGCCGCTGCGCGCGCCGGCCCCGCTCTTCGAGCGCGGCAAGCCCGCCTCCGGACCGCGCTCGCAGCCGGGCTTCATGAAGCTCCTCGGCGCGCTCGCGTTCGCCTTCCTGCTCGCGCTGCCGTTCATCGACGCGAGCGCCTACACGATCTCGATCGCGACGAGCGCGCTCATCTACGTGATGCTCTGCATGGGCCTCAACGTCGTGGTGGGCTACGCGGGCCTGCTCGACCTCGGCTACATCGCCTTCTTCGCCGTCGGCGCCTACGTCTCCGGCATCCTCACGACGGTGCTCGACTGGCCGATGTGGGCGGCCGTGCCGGCGACGATCCTCGCGTGCGTCCTCGCGGGCATCATCATCGGCGGGCCGACGCTGCGGCTGCGCAGCGACTACCTGGCGATCGTCACGCTCGGCTTCGGCGAGATCATCCGCATCACGGCCAACAACCTCGACGTGACCGGCGGCCCCTCCGGGATCCACGGCATCCCCACCTGGTCGTTCGGCGACTGGAGCTTCCGCGACGGGCTCGACCTGTTCGGGCTGCACTTCTCCGGCACGGTGCTCTTCTACTACTTCGTCGCGATCGTCGTCGCCACGGTCGGCATCGTCGGCGTCGGCCGGCTCGCGCGCGGTCGGATGGGCCGGGCGTGGAAGGCGGTGCGCGACGACGAGGATGCCGCCGAGGCGATGGGCATCAACACCTACTTCACGAAGATCTCGGCCTACATCATCGGTGCCGTCTGGGCCGGCCTCGCCGGGCAGCTCATGGCGACCCACCTCACCGCGATCAGCCCGAACTCCTTCCACTTCCTCTACTCCGCGCTCATCCTCATGGCGGTCGTGCTCGGCGGGATGGGCTCGACGCCCGGCGTCATCATCGGCGGGCTCTTCGTCTCGCTCGCGCCCGAGCTCCTGCGCGAGTTCGCCGAGTGGCGCTACCTCATCTTCGGCGTGCTGCTCGTGGTCGTCATGATCTTCCGCCCCGCGGGGCTGTGGCCGGCGACGGCGGTGCTGCCGTGGCTGCGCCGGCACAAGCCGCAGGCCTGGCCGGCGACCGCGCCCCTCGAGTCCCTCGGCGGCGACGACCGGGCCGAGGTCGGTCCCGCCGCCGGGGCGCGGCCGGCGCCCGCGGACCCCCGAGCGCAGGATCCCGCCGACGACGGGGAGGTGCGGCGATGAGCGCGCTGCTCGAGGTGCGCGACCTGCACTTGCGCTTCGGTGGCGTCAAGGCCGTCGACGGGCTCTCCTTCGACGTGCACGAGGGCGAGATCCTCGCGGTCATCGGGCCGAACGGCGCGGGCAAGACGAGCGCCTTCAACTGCATCTCCGGGTTCTACCGGCCCACGAGCGGCACGATCGACTTCGAGGGGCGCTCCATCATGCGCGTCCTGCCGTCGACCATCACGCGCCGCGGCATGGCCCGCACGTTCCAGAACCTGCGCCTGTTCAAGGAGATGACGGTCCTCGACAACGTGAAGACGGCGATGCACGCCAACCTCCGCGAGGGGTTCTTCGACACGCTGCTCCACACGCCGCGCTACCGCCGCGCCGAGGAGGCGTGCGCGCGCGAGGCGCAGGGCTGGCTCGACTTCGTCGGCTTCGAGGGCGACGAGCAGCTCTACGTCACCCAGCTGCCGTACGGCGAGCAGCGCCGGGTCGAGATCGCCCGGGCGCTCGCGACGAGCCCGAAGCTGCTGCTGCTCGACGAGCCGGCCGCGGGCCTCAACTACGGCGAGAAGCAGGGCCTCATGCGGCTCATCCGCAAGATCCGCGACCTCGGCGTCGGCATCGTGCTCATCGAGCACGACATGGGGCTCGTCATGGACCTCGCCGAGCGCATCGTCGTGCTGAACTACGGCAAGGAGATCGCCGACGGCACCCCGGCGCAGATCAAGGCCGACCCGGTCGTGATCGAGGCCTACCTCGGCGCCGAGGACGACGAGGCGCTCGACGACACGACGCTCACGGGCATGGTGGCGACGGTCGACGACGAGGTGCCGCCGTCGGGCGACGCCGGGGGGAGGAGCGCATGAGCTGGCTCGAGGTCAAGGACGCCGACGTCTACTACGGGCGCGTCCACGCGCTGCGCGAGCTCTCGTTCGACGTCGAGGAGGGCGAGATCGTCTGCCTGCTCGGCAACAACGGCGCGGGCAAGTCGACGACCATGAACATGCTCTCGGGGCTCGTGCGACCGAGGGCCGGCGTCGTGCGGTGGGACGGCACCGACCTCACGACGGCGAAGCCGTGGGACATCGTCTCGCGCGGGCTCATCCACGTGCCCGAGGGTCGCCGCATCTTCTCGACCATGACGGTGCACGACAACCTGCTCCTCGGCGGCTACACCGTGAAGGACCAGCGGGCGATCGCCGAGCGCGTCGAGCTCGCCTACTCGCTCATGCCGCGCCTCGCCGAGCGCCGCAAGCAGCAGGGCGGCACCCTCTCGGGCGGCGAGCAGCAGATGCTCGCGATCGGCCGGGCGATCGTCGCGGGGCCGAGGCTGCTGCTGCTCGACGAGCCGTCGATGGGCCTCGCGCCGCTGGTCGTCAAGCAGGTGATGGAGATCATCGCGGAGGTCAACCGCCAGGGCACGACCGTGCTGCTCGTCGAGCAGAACGCGCGCGCCGCGCTGCGCATCGCGCACCGGGCCTACGTCGTCGAGACGGGTCGCGTGACGCTGCAGGGACCGGCGGCGGAGCTCGCGCAGGACTCGCGCGTCGTGGACGCGTACCTGGGCGCCTGACGTGCGCGTCGTCGTCGTCGGCGCCGGCGTCATCGGGGCGGCGAGCGCGCTCGCGCTCGCGCGAGCAGGGGCGGAGGTCGTGCTCGTCGACCGCGCCGGCATCGCCGCCGAGACCTCGAGCCGCTGCGAGGGCAACGTGCTCGTGAGCGACAAGGGGGCGGATCCCGCCGTGCGACCCGAGGCGGAGCTCGCGATCGCCTCGAACGCGATGTGGCGCTCGCTCGCGCTCGAGCTCGACGCCGAGCGCGGCGACGGCCCCGCGACGGAGCTCGAGGCGAAGGGCGGCGTCGTCGTCGCCTTCCCGCAGGGGGCCGCCCCGCTCACCGCCTTCGCCGAGGGGCAGCGCAGCATCGGGATCCGCGCGGAGGTCGTCGACGGCGCCGCGCTCCGCGCGCTCGAGCCGCACCTCTCGCCGGAGGTCGAGCTCGGCGTGCACTACCCGGACGACGCCCAGGTGCAGCCCTCGCTCGCGACCCAGTCGCTCGCCTCGGCGGCGATGCGCCGCGGCGCGAGGCTCGTGCTCGCCGAGGTCACGGCTGCTCGCATGCGCGGGGGCCGGATCGTCGGCGTCGAGACGACGAGCGGCGCGATCGACGCGGATGCGGTCGTGCTGTGCGCTGGCCCGTGGTCGGGCGAGGCGGCCGCGCGGCTCGGTGCGCGGCTCGACATCCGGCCGCGCCGCGGCATGATCCTCGTCACGACGGCGATGCGCCAGCGGGTGTTCCACAAGGTGTACGACGCCGACTACGTCGGCGCCGTCGGCTCCGCCGACGCGCAGCTGCAGACGTCGACCGTCGTCGAGTCGACGCCCGCCGGCACCGTGCTCATCGGTTCGAGCCGCGAGCGGGTCGGCTTCGACGACCGGCCGGCGCTCGCACCGATCGAGGCGATCGCGGCGAAGGCCGTGCGGCTCTTCCCGTTCCTGGCCGAGACGCAGCTCCTGCGCACCTACGCGGGCTTCCGGCCGTATGCCCCGGATCACCTGCCCGTCATCGGCGAGGATCCCGCGGTGCCGGGGCTCTTCCACGCGTCCGGCCACGAGGGCGCGGGCATCGGCCTCGCGCCCGCCACGGCAGAGCTCATCGCCCACCACGTGCTCGGCAGCGCGACCGCGCTCGATCCTGCCCCCTTCCTGCCGGGCCGCGCGAGCCTCGCGGAGGTCGCGGCATGAGCCCGACGTTCGAGTTCGACGGCGCCGAGATCGCGGCGCGCGACGGCCAGACGATCGCCGGCGCACTCATCGCGTCAGGGCGTGCGTCGTGGCGCACGGCCGCGGGCGCCGAGCGCGGCGTCTTCTGCGGCATCGGCATCTGCCAGGACTGCACCGTGACCGTCAACGGGGCCGCCGGAGTGCGGGCGTGCCTGCGCACGGCGTGCGACGGCGACGTCGTAGAGCCGGAGTCGCGGTGAGCCGCCGGCACGTCGTCGTGCTGGGCGCGGGCCCTGCCGGCCTCGCCGCAGCGGTCGCGGCGCTCGAGGCGGGCGCGCGCGTCACCGTCCTCGACGAGGGGGAGCGCCTCGGCGGGCAGTACTGGCGACACCACGAGGCGATCACCGACCGTCGCCTCCAGCACGGGTGGGAGCGCTTCGAGCGCTCGCGCGACCGCATCGCGGCCGGGATCGCCGAGGGCCGCGCCGTCCTCCTGCAGCGCGCGGCGGTGTGGCGCGTCGACGTCGAGCCGCTCCGCCTCCACGCGCTCGTCGGCAAGCCCGACGCCCCGGGTCGTCGCCGCGTGGTCGTGCGCGGCGACGCGCTCGTGCTCGCGACGGGCGCGCACGACCGGGCGCTGCCCATCCCCGGCTGGACGCTGCCGGGCGTCACGACCGCCGGCGCGGCGCAGGCGCTCGCGAAGCGCGACGGCGTCACCGTCGGCACGCGCACCCTCGTCGCGGGCGCCGGGCCCTTCCTCCTGCCCGTCGCGCAATCGCTCGCGATCGCCGGCGCCCGAGTCGTCGAGGTGCTCGAGGCCTCGCGGCTGCCGCGGCACGCCGCCGGCTGGACGGCACGGCCATGGGAGCTCGCGGCCGCCGCGGGCAAGGGGCTCGAGCTCGCCGAGTACGCGCGGTCGCTCCTGGGGCAGCGCACGCCCTACCGCACGGGCAGCGGTGTCGTGCGGATCCTCGGCGAGCGTCGCGTGGAGGCCGCCGTGGTCGCGAGGCTCGATCGCGCGTGGCGACCCATCCCCGGCACCGAGCGCGAGGTCGCGTGCGACTCGGTCGCCCTCGGCCACGGCTTCACCCCGCGGCTCGACGCCGCGATCCAAGCAGGCTGCGCGCTCACCGAGGCGCCGCCCGGCAGCCCGCGCTTCGTCGTCGCGGACCCCGACCAGCGCACGAGCGTCGACGGCGTCTGGGCGGCGGGCGAGATCACCGGGATCGGCGGCGCCGACGCGGCGCTCGCCGAGGGCGACCTCGCCGGCCGGAGCGCCGCCGGCACGCCGCACGCCGCGCTCGCGGCGGCGCGCAGGCGTCGCGACCGCACGGATGCCTTCGCGCGCCGGCTCGAGGCGCACGCGATCCAGGACGGCTGGTCGTCGTGGCTCGAGGACGACACGCTCGTGTGCCGCTGCGAGTCGGTCGAGGCCGCGGCGATCGTCCGCGCGAGCGGCTCCGCGTCGCGCGCGCTGCGCCTCGCGACGCGCGCCGGCCTCGGCGCCTGCCAGGGCCGCACGTGCGGATCGAGCGTCGAGGCGCTCTGCGGCGAGCGGCTCGGCCTCGACGCCCGCCCGCTCCTCGCTCCGATGCGGATCGGCGAGCTCCTCGGCGGCTCGGAGGCGACGGCTTGACGACCGGCACCGGCGGTAATATGTTACATACTACGAGCGCGCGACGACGTGCGCTCGGCCCGACCACCACTCCCAAGGAGCACGGATGAGCAAGACCATGGACCTCGGCGGCGTCGTCGTCGCGACGGCACTCGCGTTCAAGGAGGACGCCTCCGCTCCCGCGGGGCTCGCGGTCGACTACGACCGCTTCGGCGAGCACGTCGACTTCCTCATGTCGAACGGCTGCCGCGGCGTCGGCCCCAACGGCTCGCTCGGCGAGTACTCGTCGCTCACCGACGAGGAGCGCCGCAAGGTCGTCCAGGTCGCGGTCGACGCGGTCGACGGCCGCGGCATCGTGATCGCGGGCGCCCACGGCGTCGGCAGCCACCAGGCGCGGCTGTGGGCGGAGTACGCGGCCGAGGACGGCGCGGACGGCGCGCTCGTGCTGCCGCCGACGGTCTACCGCGCGAACGAGCGCGAGGTCGTCGCGCACTTCCAGGAGGTCGCGAAGGCGGGCCTGCCGATCATGGCCTACAACAACCCCTTCGACACGAAGGTCGACCTGACGCCCGCGCTCATCGCGCAGATCGCGCAGATCCCCGAGGTCGTTGCGGTCAAGGAGTTCTCCGGCGACGTGCGCCGCGTGTACGAGATCCGCGAGCTGTGCGACATCGACGTCATCGCCGGCGCCGACGACGTGCTCCTCGAGATGATGATCAACGGCGCGGTCGGCTGGTTCGCCGGCTACCCCAACGCCTTCCCGAAGGAGGCCGTCGAGCTCTACGATCTGCTCGTGGCGGGCAAGTGGCAGGAGGCGAGGTCGCTCTACGAGCAGCTCGTGCCCGTCTTCCGCTGGGACTCGCGGACGGAGTTCGTGCAGGCGATCAAGCTCTCGATGGATGTGTGCGGCAACAGCTACGGCGGCCCGACCCGGCCGCCGCGCGGACCGCTCACCGAGCAGCAGCGCGCGCAGGTCACCGCCGAGACCGAGCGGGCGCTCGCGGCGCTCGAGGCGCGCGCCGCCGCTGCCCCCGCGCTCGCGCAGGCGGGCTGATGCGCGCGAGCCGCGCCATCCAGGCGGTCGACTCCCACACCGAGGGGATGCCGACCCGGGTCGTGACCGGTGGCGTCGGGATCATCCCCGGCGCCACCGCCAACGAGCGTCGGCTCTACGCCATGGAGCACCTCGACGGCGAGCTGCGCGGACTGCTCATGCACGAGCCCCGCGGCCACGCGTCGATGTCGGGTGCCATCCTGCAGCCATCGACGCGCGACGACTGCGACTGGGGCGTCGTCTACATCGAGGCGTCCGGGTTCCTGCCGATGTGCGGGCACGGCACGATCGGCGTCGCGACCGTGCTCGTCGAGACCGGCATGGTGCCGGTCGTGGAGCCCGTGACCGAGATCCGGCTCGACGTGCCGGCGGGCGTCGTGGTGGCCCGCGTCGAGGTGCAGGACGGCAGGGCCGTGCGCGTCACCATCGAGAACGTGCCCTCGTTCGTCGAGCGGCTCGACCAGGTGATCGACGTGCCCGGCTGGGGCGCCGTGCCGTACTCGATCGCCTGGGGCGGCAACTTCTACGCGCTCGTGCACCTCGACGACGTCGGCCTGCCGTTCGACCGTGCGCGCAAGGACGACATCCTCGCGTGCGGGCTCGCGATCATGGCCGCCATCAACGAGCAGGCGCCCCCGGCGCATCCGACCCTCGCCGGCTCCGATCACGTGCACCACGTCGAGCTCATCGCCCCGGGCTCCGACGCGGCGCGATCGCGGCATGCGATGGCGATCCACCCCGGCTGGTTCGACCGCTCGCCGTGCGGCACGGGCACGAGCGCGCGCATGGCCGAGCTGCACGCGCGGGGCGAGCTCGCGCTCGAGGCGGACTTCGTGAACGAGTCGTTCATCGGCACCGAGTTCACGGGCAGGCTCGTGGGCGCGACGAAGGTCGGCGATCGCGACGCGGTCGTGCCGACCATCAGCGGGCGCGCGTGGGTGACGGGGACGGCCACGTACATGCTCGACCCCGACGACCCCTTCCCGCACGGCTTCGAGTTCTGAGCGGGCTCCGCGGCTCGACGTCCTCGCGCCGCGGCGCTCAGCGCAAGCTGAAGCCCGTCGCGAGCGGATCGCGCGGGTCGAGCTCGAACGTGCTCGTGCCGACGCGGTAGGCCATCGCCGTCACCTCCGGCACGACGCCGTCCGCGGTCTCCTCGGCGACGCGCGCCGTGAAGCGAGTGCCGATGATGGAGTCGTGGGTGAGCGCCTCGCCCGGCTCGAGCAGCCCGCGCTCGTGCAGGAGCGCGACGCGCGCAGCGGTGCCGGAGCCGCACGGGCTCCGGTCGACCTGCCCGTCGGCGAACACCGTGACGTTGCGCTGATGCGGGCCGGTCGGGCTCCCGCTCCCGTCCGCGCCGCCCGCGGTGCGACCGAGGTCGTCGACGAGGATCGTGCCGTAGACGCCCGACAGCCGGGCATCCTCGAGCTGTGCCGCCGGGTGCGCATCCATCGCCCACTTGATCTCGCGACCGATCGCGATGAGCTCGGTGGTGTGCCGCGGCTCGACGGCGAGGCCGACCGCCGCCGCGGGCAGGGTCGCGTAGATCGCCCCGCCGTAGACGAGGTCGACCGTCACGTCGCCGCGGCTCGTGGTGAGCGGGATGCCGGTCGCGATGACCCGCGACGCGACGTTGCGGAAGACGACCTCGATCGTGCGGCCGGCCTCGCGGCGCACGATCGCCTGCACCCGGCCGCTCGGCACGTCGATCGTGACGGTCGCCTCGCCCTCGTCGGGCGCCGCGACGCGGCCCGTCTCGACGGCCCACGCGCCGAGCGCGATCGTGCCGTGCCCGCACGCGGTCGAGAAGCCGTCCTTGTGCCAGAACAGCACTCCGAAGTCGGCGCCGTCGTCGTCGGGCGGCGTGATGAACCCGCCGTACATGTCGTCGTGGCCGCGGGGCTCGAGGCACAGGAAGCGGCGCGCCGCATCGGGCTCGCCCGTCATCGCGCGCGCGCGGCGCTCGGCCACGCTCGCTCCCTCGGTCGCGACGCTCGTGACGATGCGGAACGGCTCGCCCGCGGTGTGCCAGTCCTCGGTCTCGATCCTCATGCGGCGCCTCCCAGCAGCGATGCCACGGCG
>JAPSIA010000214.1 GCA_031179215.1 Agrococcus sp. | reverse complement strand
CGGCCGCGCGAGCGACGACGCTGCGCGCGTGGCGCAGGATCGGCTCGTCGACCATGCGGCCCTCGAAGGAGAAGACGCCCGGGTTGCCGGCGGCGGCGGCGAGGATGCGCCGCGCCTCGTCGAGCTGCTCGTCGGTCGGCGCGAACGCTCGCCGGTAGGGCTCGACGTGGCTCGGGTGGATCGCGGCCTTCGCGCCGAAGCCGCTCGCGGCCGCGTCGAGCGCCTCGGCGTGGGCGCCCTCGAGGTCGGCGATGTCGGTGCGGATCGCGTCGATCGCCGTGATGCCGTGCGCGGCGGCGGCGAGCAGCACGCGGCTGCGCGCGTGCATCGCGACGTCGCGGTAGGCGCCGCGCTCGTCACGGCTCGAGGTGCCGCCGATCGAGGCGACGAGGTCCTCGGCGCCCCACATGATCCCGACGACGGCCTCGTGGGCCGCGAGCGCCTCGACCGCGAGCACGCCGCGCGCCGTCTCGACGAGCCCGACGACGCGCGCGCCGGGCACGGCGGTGACGACGCGGTCGACCTGCGCGGCCGAGTCGGTCTTCGCGAGCATGACCGTGCGGAAGGGCGAGTCTGCCACCGCGGCGAGATCGTCCTCGAAGCCGGGCGCGGATGCGTCCTGCACGCGCACGATCGTGCGCGCGGCGTCGAGGTCGGCGGCACGGATCGCCGCGCGCGCGGCAGCCTTCGAGTCGGCACCCACGGCGTCCTCGAGGTCGAGGATGACGGCATCCGCCCGATCGGCCGCCTTCTGGAAGCGGTCGGATCGGTCGCCGGGGCAGAAGAGCAACGCGGGCCCCATGCCGAGGCGCTCCATGCCCGCGCTCACCCGCTCACCTCGGGCGAGCCCTGCATGAGCACGCTGCGCACGGCCTTCGCGACGACCTCGCCGCGCTGGTTGCGCGCGGTGTGCTCGAAGGTCGCGATGCCCTGGCCGGGCCGCGACTTCGAGGGACGCTTGGCGGTCACGCGCGTCTCGCAGTAGATCGTGTCGCCGTGGCGCACCGGCGCGGGGAAGGCGACCTCGCTGAAGCCGAGGTTGGCGACGATCGTGTTCAGCGTCAGCTGCCCGACCGAGAGGCCCACCATCGTCGCGAGCGTGTGCATCGAGTTCATGAGCGGCTCGCCGAACTCGGTCGACTCGCTCCAGTGGTGGTCGAGGTGCAGCGGCTGCGGGTTCATCGTGAGGGTCGTGAACAGCACGTTGTCGGTCTCGGTCATCGTGCGCCCGGGCCGGTGCTCGTAGACGACGCCCTCCTCGAGCTCGTCGAAGTAGAGGCCGCGCTGGGTGATGCGGCGCACGGCGTCGCCCTCGTCGGTGCCCCACGCCTCGGCGCCCGCGGCCTCGGCCTCGGCGGCCGCTGCCTCGGCGGCGGCCTCGATGCTGTCGTCGTCGCTCATGCGCGCTCCCCTGTGCTCTCCGCCTGTGCCGGCGTGACGGTCGCGAGCTCCTGCCCGCGCGTCACCTGCGATCCCACGATGGCATGCAGGTGCACGGTGCCCGCGACCGGCGCGCGCAGCACGTGCTCCATCTTCATCGCCTCGACGCTCACGACCGCCTGGCCCTCGTCGACGCGGTCGCCGTCGGCGGCGTGCACGGCGACGACTGTGCCGGGCATGGGCGATGCGAGGCTCGGTGCGGCGGCGGCGCGTCCCCGTCGGGCGCGCGGCGGCGCGCCGACCAGCACGTCGCCGTCGCGCGTCCACACCCACGTGCCCTCGGGCGTCTCGAGCGCCGGCCGCTCGAGCAGCAGCCGCTCGAAGCGCTCGATCGTGCCGGCGGCGCGCCGCACCGCGG
>JAPSIA010000213.1 GCA_031179215.1 Agrococcus sp. | reverse complement strand
GCCGGCAGACGCGCGTGCGCTTCGCCGAGATCCTGCGCGTCGCGGAGGACCAGGCCGCGACGCTCGTGAACAACGCCTCGACGTCGGCGGAGCGCATCCTCGACGACGCCAACGCCGAGCGCGACCGGATCCGCAAGGAGGCGCAGGAGGAGGCCGCGCGCGTGCTGCAGGAGGCGCAGCACGAGGCGGAGCTCGCGCGCCGCCGCAGCGAGACCGAGCAGACCGCCCACCGCGCGCGCATCGAGAGCGAGCTCGGCTCGCTCGGCGAGAAGGTCGCGCAAGCCGACCGCGAGGCGCAAGTGCTCCTCGGCGAGGCCGAGCGGGCCGCCGCGGCGCTGCGCGCGCAGGTGCAGCGCGAGACCGACGACCTCAAGCTCGACGCCGACCGCATCGTGCGCGAGGCGAAGGCGCGTCGCGTCGAGCTCGACGCCGCGATCACGCGCAGGCAGGACGACGCGCAGCAGGAGTTCCTCCGCCTGCACAGCCAGGCCGTCGCGCACGCCGAGCGCATCACCGCCGACGCGAACGAGAAGGTCGCGTCCGCGCTCGAGCACGCCAAGCACGTCGCCGAGCAGTCGGAGGCCTACGAGCGCCTCTCGAAGGCGCAGGCCGCGCAGATCGAGGCGAGCGCCAAGGCGCGCGCCTCCTCGATGCTCGACGAGGCGCGCCAGCGCGCGCGAGCGATCGTCGACGCGGTGACGAAGCACACGAAGGATGTGCTGCGCGACGCGGAGGACCGCACGCGGTCGCTGCGGTACCAGCAGACGCAGCTGCAGGGGTTCATGGCCGAGGTGCAGTCGCTCATGCACGTCGCCGACGCGGCCGACCCGCGCACCTGGAGCGCCGCCGGCGCCGAGTCGACCGGTGCTGCCTCGACCGAAGCCGACTCGGCAGGCGCGGAGCGCGGCGCCACGGCCGCTGGCGCCGCCGCGTCGGCGGTCGCGACCGTCGCGGCCGAGGACCGCGCCGTCGTGCCGGACCCCCACACCGCATCCGCCCCCGAGGGCGACCCGCTCGAGGACCTCACGCTCGAGGTCGACGAGACCGTCGAGGGCGAGCCCGTCGAGGAGGCGGGCACGCGCGAGGAGGTCGTGGAGGTCGTCTGGCACGAGGACGAGGAGTACGACCCCTCGATCGACCGCTAGCGGTCCGCCCTCGCGGCTGCGGCCGTCCCACGAGGGACGGCCGGGCTCGGCGACGCGCGTCGTCCCGGCTCCGCGACGGCGCGCTTGACCGCCGCCCGTTCCGACGGGTATGCTCGATCCTTGGTGCGCGCAGCCTGCGCTCGCCCGAATGAGCCCTCCACCGGATCGTTCCCCCGCATCGCGGCCGAACACCTCGGAGTGGGATTCACGACCATCCATTCGATCAGTGAGGCATCAATGACTCGCACGTACTCGCCCAAGGCGGCAGACGTCCAGCACAACTGGATCGTCATCGACGCCGCCGACGTGGTGCTCGGCCGCCTGGCCAGCCACGCCGCCGCGATCCTTCGCGGCAAGCACAAGCCGACCTTCGCTCCGCACATGGACATGGGCGACTTCGTGATCATCGTGAACGCCGACAAGGTCGCGCTCACGGGTCAGAAGCTCGCCAAGAAGGTCGCCTACCGCCACTCCGGCTACCCGGGCGGCCTCAAGGCGACGTCGTACGAGGAGATGCTCGACCGCTACCCCGTGCGCACCGTCGAGAAGGCCATCCGCGGCATGCTGCCGAAGAACTCGCTCGGCCGCGCCCAGATCAAGAAGCTCAAGGTCTACGCAGGCCCCGAGCACCCGCACGCGGCGCAGCAGCCGACC
>JAPSIA010000090.1 GCA_031179215.1 Agrococcus sp. | reverse complement strand
GAAGTAGGTCTTGCGCTGCACGTTCGGGTCGAAGCGTCGCTTCGTGCGCCGGTGCGAGTGCGAGATGTTGTGCCCGAAGCCGGGAACGGCTCCGGTCACCTGGCAAACGGCTGCCATGGTGCCTCCATATGGTTACCGCAGGCCGCGAGGCCTGCCCAAGATCACTTGCCTGCACACACCACAGCCGGGCCTTGTCACGGGTTTGGAGGGGGTGGGTGCTGCGTGGCCGAAGCCACACCAAGGGTCCATGCTACGGCACGCGCAGGCCGCACGGCAATCCCCATCTCGATGCGGGCTCCGAGGCGGCTCGACGGATGCGTCAGCGCCCGTGCGGCGGGAACACCGGCTGGCCGTCGGGCCCCATCGGGTAGGGCGTGCCGTCGGGGTAGGTCGGCCAGGGCAGGAGCCCGTTCGCGTCGGGCTGCGGCATCGGCGCCGCGGCGCGCGATGCCGGCTGGTGCGGGGTGGGCGGATGCGGCTGCCCCGGCGCCTGCGGCACGGGCTGCGAGCGCGGCGCAGGCTGCCCCTGCCACGGCTCGTGCTGCGGCGCCGCCTGCTGCGGAACGCCTCCCTGCCACGCGCCGGGCTGCCCGGCGGGGGGCGCGGCAGGCCACGCCTGCTCGGGCCGCACCGCAGCACCCGCAGCGGCGCCGGGCCGCGCGTGCTCGCCGCGCGCCTCGGCCTCCTGCCAGTCGAGGTTGCGGCGGTTCCAGTACAGGAGCACGGTCACCGAGGCGGCGAGCGCCGTCACGACGATGGCCGCGACGGTCGAGCGCCAGTACCACTCGCCGACGTCGGCGCCGAAGGCGTCGATCGCGAAGTGCAGCGTGAGGAGCACGCCCGCGAGCCCGAGCAGCGCCGCGGCGACGAGCCCGAGCACGCGCCCGAACTGGGTGCGGGAGGCCGAGCCGAGGCGCAGCAGGCCCCACGCGCCCGCGGCCGCGGCGCGGACGACGAGCAGCGTGAGCACCACGATGCCCAGCAGCTCGGCGAAGAGCCAGCCGGAGCTCTCGTCGTCGAACGCGCTCGTGCGGCCGCCGCGCACCCAGATGGCGATCATGAGCAGCGCGAGCAGGTAGGTGTTGGCCGCGACGCCGATGACGAGCGGCGTCGCGGAGCGTCGCGCGAGCACGAGGTCGAGGGCGAGCAGCCCGGTGAAGGCGAGGAACACGACGACCGTCCAGACGACGCGGGGCGCCTGGCTCTCGAAGTCGCCGACGAAGATGAGCACGACCGTGATGAGCGTCACGACGGCGAGCAGGCACATGCCGACGAACAGCACGGGCTGGATGCCCATGATGCGTCGCGGCGCTCCTGCGCCCTCGGCCGCGGCCGACGCTCGGCGCACGGTCTGCGTGTCGGGCACGCTCGCGTGGTGCCCGTACGGGTCGGGCGGGTTCGATGCGGGGTTGGTCGCGGGCGGGTGCGTCACGGGCGGCCTCCAGGGTCGGTCGTGCTCAGTCTCACAGGAGCGCCGGGGCGAGCGCCAGGGCGGGGGCCAGATCTGTGGAGGGAGGGGTCAGCGCCGCGCCGCGCACTCGGCGCACAGGCCGAAGATGTCGACGACGTGCTCGGGCTCGACGAAGCCGTGCTCGGCCGCCACCTGCCCGGCCCAGCGCTCGACCGCCGCGGCCTCGAGCTCGACGGTGCGGCCGCAGCGGCGGCAGATGAGGTGGTGGTGATGCGACGGGGTGCACGCGCGGTAGAGCACCTCGCCGCCCGACTGCAGCGCGTCGGCCTCGCCGTCCTCGGCGAGCGCGGCGAGCGCGCGGTAGACGGTCGCGAGCCCGACGCTCGAGCCCTCGGCGCGCAGGCTCTGGTGCAGCGACTGGGCCGAGACGAACTCGTCGCTCGCGGCGAGCGCGTCGCGGACGGCCTCGCGCTGCCGCGTGATGCGGCGGGCGGGGGCGGGTTGGGCGGTCATGGGCTCTTCCCCTCGATGGTGCCATGCTCCCACGCCGCCGGCTCGGCCGCACGACGGGTGGCGGCCGAGCGGCGCAGGGGCGTCACGGGCCGTCCGCGGGCGGGCCCCGACTCCACGACTCGACGCGCGAGCCATGCGATGCCGTAGGCGGCGGCAGCGACGAGCGCGATCGCGCCGCCCGCGGCGAGGTCGAGCCAGCGCGATGCGAGGAGACCGAGGACGCCGGAGGCGATGCCGATCAGCGGCGCGAGCACGAGCATCCACCGCCAGTCGCGCACGACGAGCCGAGCGGCAGCGGCGGGCGCCACGATGAGCGCGACGCCGAGGATCGCGCCGACGACCGGCATGATCGCGACCACCGTGCCGGCGATGACGACGAGCGAGAGCGCCTCGGGGATCCACGGCCGCAGGCCAGCTCGCCGGTAGCCCGCCTCGTCGACGCTCGAGAAGATGAGGTGGCGGCCGGCGAGCGCCCAGGCGAGCAGCGCGGCCCCCAGCACGCCGGCCGTGAGCGCGAGGTCGGCGGCCGTGACCGCGAGCACCTGCCCCACGAGGAACGACTCCACGTCGATCGCGAGCGGCGCGATCGACTGCAGGAAGGCGCCGAGCGCGAAGCCGGCCGTGAGCATGATGCCGGATGCGACGGCCGGACCCTGCGAGCGGATGCGGCCGATGCCGACCGCGATCCCGATGAGCGCGATCGCGGCGACCGCGGCGCCGGCCGGCACCGACGCGCCGAGCATCGCGGCGGCGACCGCGCCGGGGAAGGTCGCGTGCGTGAGGGACATCGTGAAGAACGCCCGCTCGCGCAGCACGACGAGCACGCCGACGACGCCGGCGAGCGCCCCCGCGAGCGTGACCTCGAGCATCGCGAGCGCGAAGAAGTCGAGACCGCTCACCGCGCGCTCCCTCGGGCGGCTGCCGCCGGCCGGCCGCGCAGCCCGCCGATCGCGAGCGCCGCGAGGTAGCCGGCGATCATGGTGAGCGCCACGGTCGCTCCCGGCGCCGCGTCGACGCCGACGTGCGCGAGCTGCACGACGATCCACAGCCCAGCCCAGCCGGTCACGGCGCCGAAGGCGATCGCGGTGCCGATCGCCGCGCGGAGGGAGCGGGTGAGGGCGCGTGCCGCCGCGGCGGGGACGATGACGACCGCGAGCGCGAGCAGCGTGCCGACCGAGGCGGAGGCGGCGACCACGACGAGCGCGATCGCGATCGTGCCGACGACTTCGAGCGCGAGCACGGGGAGGCCCGCGCGCCGCGCGCCGCTCGGGTCGAAGGCGGCGAAGAGCTGCATGCGGCCCGTCAGGGCGACGAGCGCGACGGCGGTCGCGATGAGCGCGACGGAGGTGCCCACATCCGCCCACGTGATCGTCAGCAGCCGTCCGAAGAAGAAGTCGGCGATGCTGCCCGCGGCGCGTCCCGAGGCCGAGACGAGCACGACGCCGAAGGAGAAGAAGGTCGTGAGCACGATCGCGACGGCCGTGTCGCGCGGCTGGCCGCGACGAGCGAGGAGCGCGAGCACGACCGCCGCCGCGAGCGCCGCGCCGATCGCCCCCGGCAGCAGCCCCGCCGTGCCGCCGAGGGCCGCCCCGATCGCGAGGCCGGGGAAGACGGCATGGGTGAGGCCGTCGGTCGAGAACTCGAGCCGACGCAGGTGCACGAGCACGCCGACGGTGCCGGCGGCGATCGCGAGCGCGACGAGCAGCAGGAGGGGCCGACCGAGGAACGGCACCGCGAAGGGCGTGATCGGATCGACGAGCCCTGTCAGCCCCGTCATCGGGCGTCGTGCTCGCCGGCCGCGTCGTCGGCGAGCAGGCGACGGTGCCGCTCGGCGTGCTCGGCGGCGTGGTGCTCGGTGGTCGCGAGCGTGTGCCCGTCGAGCTCGAACACGTGCGAGGCGAAGGCGGCCTCCACCTGCTCGAGCGTGAGCACGCACGCGGTGTCGTCGAAGGCGATCTGCCGGCCGTTCACGAGCAGGGTGCGATCGCAGACGGCGCGCGCGAGGTCGAGGTCGTGCGTCGTGATCAGGAGCGCGACGCCGCGGGCCTTGAGCGCCGCGATCGTCTCGAGCAAGGCGTCTCGAGACGCTTGGTCGAGGCCGTTGAACGGCTCGTCGAGCAGCAGCAGCCGCGGCTCGCTCGCGAGCGCTCGCGCGAGCAGGCCGCGCTGGCGCTGACCGCCGGAGAGATCGCCGAAGCGCTTGCGGCGGAGCGCAGCGAGCCCGACGGTCTCGAGCGCCTCGGTCACGGCGCGACGGTCGTGCGCGCCGGGCCAGCGGAGCCCGAGCCTCGGCGTGCGCCCCATCGCCACGACCTGCTCGAGCGTGACGGGGAAGGCGGGGTCGATCTCGCTCGCCTGCGGCAGCGCGCCGATCTCGCCGCGCCCGGTCGGCACGCGGAAGGCGCGCGCCTCGTGCTCGGCGAGGCCGAGGATGCCGGCGAGCAGCGTCGACTTGCCCGCCCCGTTGGGGCCGATGAGCGCGACCGCCTCGCCGGGGCGGACGCTGAAGCTCACGTCCTCGAGCACGCGCGCGCCGCCGTAGCCGAAGGACGCCCCTTCGACCTCGACGACGGCACTCGTGCCCGATGCGCTCACGAGAGCGATTCTGGCACCGGCAGCGGCTCCGCCCCCCACGCGGTCACCATCGCGGTCGTGTTGTGGATCTGCGCCGCGATGTAGGTGGCCGTGTCGCTGCCCTCGGGGCCGAGCGCGTCAGCGGCGAGCGCGTCCTCGCCCTCGCGCAGCTCCACGCCCGCCTCGCGCGCGATCGTCGCCGCGAGCTGCGGGTCGATCGCGTTCTCGCTGAACACGACGGGCGCGCCCGTCTCGCGGATCTCGGCGACGAGCTCGTCGATGTGGGCCGCGCTCGCGTCGGCGCTGTCATCGATGCTCGGCAGCACCGTGCCGACGACCTGCACGTCGAACGCGCGCTCGAGGTAGCCGAAGGTGTCGTGCGTCGTGACGACGAGGCGATCCCCCGCGGGCACCTGCTCGATCGAGCCGCGCATCCACGCCTCGAGCTCGCGCAGCTGCTCGAGGTAGGCGGTGGCGGAGGCGTCGATGTCGGCGTCGGGGTCGGCGGCGGCCACGGCGTCGCGGATCGCCTCGGCCTGCACGATGACGTTCGCGGGATCGGTCCACACGTGGGGGTCGAAGGCGCCGTGGTCGTGGGCCTCCTCCGCGCCCTCGTGCGCGTGCTCCTCGCCCTCGTGCGCGTGCTCCTCGCCCTCGTGGGCGTGCTCCTCGCCCTCGTGGGCGTGCTCCTCGCCCTCGTGCGCGTGCTCGTGGCCGGCGTGCGGGTCGTCCTCGGTCGAGAGCAGCTCGAGCCCCTCCGACGTGTCGACGACCTCGCCGGCGAAGCCCGAGGCCTCGACGGTGTCGTCGAGCCACGTCTCGAGCCCCGCGCCGCTCACGATCAGCAGGTCGGCCGACGCGAGCGAGGTCAGCGCCGCGGGCCCCGGGTCGAAGGCGTGCGCGGACTCGCCCGGCTGCAGCAGGCTCGTGACCGTGGCCGCGTCGCCGACGATCTCGCGCGTGACGTCGGCCAGCTGCGTCGTCGTGACGACGATCTCGAGCCCGTCGTCGCCCGTGCCGGCCTCGCTCGCGCCAGCGGCGCAGCCGCTCAGCACCAGGGCCATCGCGCCGATCGCACCGGCTGTCCGCAGGTTCCGCATGCCACTCCCCGTCCCGCACGGCGCTCACCGTGCCGTCCAACGCTACGCGCGGATGAGAACGATTGTCAATTTCCGCTCAGTGCGCGTCCAGCGGCGCGAAGCGTAGG
Organism: Agrococcus sp.; assembly: GCA_031179215.1. Lineage (GTDB taxonomy): Bacteria > Actinomycetota > Actinomycetes > Actinomycetales > Microbacteriaceae > Agrococcus. Next base: position 2,550 of record JAPSIA010000090.1, on the reverse strand, counting down.
CTCGCAGCCATGGCTCCCACCACCATCGGCACGCGGCAGTCGGCGATCATCGCGGTGCTCGGCGCGCGCCCCTCGATCGAGGCGCCGGCAGAGCTCGAGCGCCGCATCCGCTTCCTCACCGACTACCTCGCCGCGAGCGGCGCGAAGGGCTTCGTGCTCGGCATCTCCGGCGGGCAGGACTCGACGCTCGCCGGGCGGCTCGCGCAGCTCGCGGTCGAGCGCGTGCGCGCCGAGGGCGGCGAGGCCACCTTCGTCGCCGTGCGGCTGCCCTACGGCGTGCAGCACGACGAGGCGGACGCCCAGCTCGCGCTCGACTTCATCCGCGCCGACCGCGAGGTCACCGTCGACGTCAAGCCCGGCGTCGACGGGCTCGAGGCCGCGGTCGAGGCGGCGATCGGTCCCGTGAGCGACTACCACAAGGGCAACGTGAAGGCGCGGGCGCGCATGATCGCGCAGTACGCGATCGCGGGCCAGCTGGGCCTGCTCGTGCTCGGCACCGACCATGCCGCCGAGGCGATCACGGGGTTCTACACCAAGTACGGCGACGGGGGCGCGGACGCGCTGCCCCTCGCGGGCCTGACGAAGGGCCAGGGCAAGCAGCTGCTGCGCGAGCTGGGCGCCCCCGACCGGCTGTGGCAGAAGGCCCCCACGGCCGACCTGCTCGACGAGAAGCCCGGCCAGGCGGACGAGGCCGAGCTGGGGCTCACGTACGAGCAGATCGACGCGTTCCTGCGCGGCGAGCCGGTCGCCGACGACGTCGCGACGGCGATCATCGACCGCTACGACCGCTCGGAGCACAAGCGGCAGATGCCGCCGGGCCCGGGCGACGACTGGTGGCGCCCGCAGGCGTAGGGCCCGCCGCGGGCGCGAGGCCGGCGCGCGGCTAGTCCAGCAGCAGCGCCGGCTCCTCGAGGATCGCGGCGACGTCGGCGACGAAGCGGCTGATGACGTCGCCGTCGATCGCGCGGTGGTCGAAGGAGCCGCCGACCGTCGTCACCCAGCGCGGCCGCACCTCGCCGTCGACGACCCACGGCTTCTGCCGGATCGTGCCGAGCGCGATGATGCCGGTCTCGCCCGGGTTGAGGATCGGCGTGCCGGTGTCCATCCCGAACACGCCGATGTTCGTGATGGTGAACGTGCCGTGCTGCATGTCGGCCGGCTGCGTGCGCCCCTCGCGGGCCGTCGTCGTGAGCTGCTGCAGCGCCCGCGCGAGCTCGAGCAGCGACAGGTCCTGCGCATCCTTGATGTTGGGCACGAGCAGGCCGCGCGGCGTCGCCGCGGCGATGCCGAGGTTGACGTAGTGGTGCACGACGAGCTCGTCGCCCGTGAAGGTCGAGTTCACCTGCGGCGATCGTCGGATCGCCCACAGGATCGCCTTCGCCATGATGAGCAGCGGCGAGACCTTGACGTCGGCGAAGTCGCTCGAGGCCTTCAGCCGCTTGACGAACTCCATCGTGCGCGTCGCGTCGACGTCGGTGAAGACCGACACGTGCGGCGCCGTGAAGGCCGAGTCGACCATGCCCTGCGCGATGACCTTCCGCACGCCCTTGACGGGGATGCGCTCCTCGCGGCCGCCCGACCACGCGGGCGCAGCCAGGTTGCGGAACACCGTCGCCTGCTGCGCCGCCTGGACGACGTCGTCGCGGGTCACCTCGCCCGCGAGCCCGGAGCCCGCGACCGACGAGAGGTCGACGCCGAGGTCCTTGGCGAGCTTGCGCGTCGGCGGCTTGGCGATGACGGGCTGCGCGGATGCGGCCGGCACCGACGCGGGGCGCGCCGGCTGCGTCGGCGCGGGCACCGACTGCACGGTGCGGGGCTTGCGGCGGCGGGTCTCGGCACCTCCGCGCACCCCGTAGCCCACGAGCACGGCGCCGCCGTCCTCGTCGGCGTGCACGGTGTCGGCGGTGTCGCTGGCGGTCTCGACCGCCTCAGGGTCGCCGCTCGAGACGCGGATGATGGGCGTGCCGACCTCGACGGTCTGCCCCTCCTGCGCCAGCAGCGCCTCGACGGTGCCCTCGAAGGGGCTCGGCAGCTCGACGAGCGACTTGGCCGTCTCGACCTCGAGCAGCACGTCGTTGACGTGCACGGCGTCGCCGGGCTTCACGCGCCAGGTGACGATCTCGGCCTCGGTCAGGCCCTCGCCCGGATCGGGCAGTCGGAACTCCTGCATGGGGACTCCTTGCGTCGGCGTCAGTAGGCCATGGCGCGGTCGACGGCGTCGAGCACGCGATCGGCGTCTGGCAGGTAGATGTCCTCGAGCTGCGCCGGCGGGAACGGGGTGTCGAAGCCCGACACGCGCAGCACGGGTGCCTCGAGCGAGTAGAAGGCGCGCTCGGCGATCGTCGCGGCGATCTCGCTGCCGACCGAGACGTGGCCGGGGGCCTCCTGCGCCACGACCACGCGGCCCGTGCGGCGCGCCGACGCCACGAGCGGCTCCCAGTCGATCGGCGAGAGCGAGCGCAGGTCGACGACCTCGCACGAGGTGCCCTCGCGCTCGGCGATCTGGGCCGCCTGGAGCAGCACGTGCACCATCGCGCCGTGGCCGATGAG
>JAPSIA010000212.1 GCA_031179215.1 Agrococcus sp. | reverse complement strand
GCGGCGCGCCGACCAGCACGTCGCCGTCGCGCGTCCACACCCACGTGCCCTCGGGCGTCTCGAGCGCCGGCCGCTCGAGCAGCAGCCGCTCGAAGCGCTCGATCGTGCCGTCGGCGCGCCGCACCTCGATGTCGACGTCGCGCAGCTCGAGGAAGCGGTGCTCGTGCGGCTCGTCGATGCGCCGCACCCGCACGGTGGCGACGCCCTCGCCGTCAGCGAAGCGCTCGACGCGGCCCACGGGGCCGGTCATGCGCCAGCCGTCGCTCGCCCAGGGGCCGATCGCGCCCGGCGCGCGCCGGACCCGCGCGACAGCGGCGAGGGCGAAGCTCTCGGCGGAGGCCTCGCTCGCCGCGATCCGCGCGCCCTCGCGATCGATGAAGCCGGTGTCGAGCTCGCCCGACCGCACCGTCGGCTCCTGCAGCAACGCCCGCAGGAAGCCGCGATTGGTGATCACGCCGAACAGGTGCGTCTCGCGCAGCGCCTCGCGCAGCCGGTCGATCGCCTCCGCGCGAGTCGGCGCATGCGCGATCACCTTCGCGATCATCGGGTCGTAGCTCGAGCCGACGGTCGTGCCGATCTCGACCCCCGCATCGATGCGGATGCCGTCGCCGCTCCCGGCCCACCCCCACTGGAGGTCGAGGATCGTGCCACCGGTGGGCAGGAAGCCCGCGGCCGGGTCCTCGGCGTAGAGCCGCGCCTCGATCGCGTGGCCCGAGAGCGCCACATCCTCCTGCCCGATCGCGAGCGGCTCCCCCGCCGCGACGCGCAGCTGCTGCTCGACGAGGTCGACGCCCGTCACCATCTCGGTGACGGGGTGCTCGACCTGCAGTCGGGTGTTCATCTCCATGAAGAACGGCTCGTCGGGGCGATCCCCCGCGACGATGAACTCGACCGTGCCGGCGCCCACGTAGCCGACCGAGCGCGCGGTCTCGACCGCCGCCTGCCCGATCGCGGCGCGCTGCGCCTCGGTGAGCAGCGGGCTCGGCGCCTCCTCGATCACCTTCTGGTGCCGTCGCTGCAGCGAGCACTCGCGCTCGCCGAGGTGGATGACGTTCCCGTGCGCATCGGCCAGCACCTGCACCTCGATGTGGCGCGGATTCGACACGAAGCGCTCTATGAAGAGCGTGTCGTCGCCGAACGCGGCCGTCGCCTCTCGGCGCGCGGCCTGCAGCGCTGCGGGCAGCGCGGACGCCTCGTCGACGCGGTGCATGCCCTTGCCGCCGCCGCCCGCCGCGGGCTTGATGAGCACGGGGAAGCCGACGCGCTCCGCGCCCGCGATGAGCGCCGCATCGTCGAGCCCGGGCTCGGCGATCCCCGGCACCGTCGCGACGCCGCGCGACTCGACCGCGTGGCGGGCGTAGATCTTGTCGCCCATCGTCTCGATCGCGCTCGCGGGGGGCCCGATGAAGACGATGCCGGCGTCGGCGCACGCCTGGGCGAAGGCCGCGTTCTCGGAGAGGAAGCCGTAGCCCGGGTGGATCGCCTGGGCGCCCGTCGCGCGCGCCGCCTCGATCACCTTCTCGATCGAGAGGTACGTCTCGCGCAGCGGACCGGCCCCGAGCGAGACGATCTCGTCGAAGTGGTCGGGATGCGGCGAGGGGTCGTCCTCGGCGCGCACGGCGACCGCGCGGATGCCGAGGTCGCGCAGCGTGCGCGCGATGCGGATGGCGATCTCGCCGCGGTTAGCGACGAGCACGGCGTCGAAGAGCGTCGGCATGGCGGTCTCCATCACATCCGGAACACGCCGAAGCGCGGGCTCTCGAGCGGCACGGCGGTCACGACGTCGAGGGCCATGCCGAGCACGCGGCGGGT
>JAPSIA010000089.1 GCA_031179215.1 Agrococcus sp. | reverse complement strand
ACCGCGACGACGAGGCAGATGCTGATGCCCGGACCGAACTGGTAGCGGACCGCCGCGGCCGCGGCCGCGGCCACCGGCACGAGCGTCGCCGTGAGGCCAGCGCGACCGGTGGTGGCGTCCATCTGCCCTCCCCGGCCGGGTGCTGCGCGCACTCGTGTGATGGCGCCATGATGCCACGCCGAGGTGGGCGATGACGCCCCGGGCGCGCGTCGTCGTCGCGCTCTCGTACGACCAGGACCCCGAGCGCTGGCGCGAGCGGCACGCTCGCGGCGAGGTGCTCGACGCGACGCCCTACGGCTACCACCGAGCCGCCGACCGGTTCGAGATGGCGTGGACGCGCTCGCATCCCGAGTCGGCGCGCCAGGCGCGCGTGCGGCGCGCGCTCGCGGCGCGGCTCGGCTTCGACGTCGTGCACGTCTGGCGCAACCGGCGGCTGCTGCGCAGCGCCGACGTCATCTGGACCCACACGGAGCGCGAGCACCTCGCGATCGCCGCGGTGCTGGGGCGCCGCGGACCGCCGGTGCTCGCGCAGTCGGTGTGGCTGTGGGACGCGTGGCCGAGCTGGAGCCCGGCGAGGCAGCGGCGCACCGCGGCGCTCCTGCGCACGCACGCCGTCGAGGTCGTGCACTCGCCGGTCAACCTCGCCGATGCGCACGCCGCGGTCCCCGGCAGGCGCGTCGAGCTCGTGCCCTTCGGATCCGCGACGCTGCCGAGCGCGCGCGGCGTCGAGCCCGCCTCGCCGCCGCTCGTGCTCGCCGTCGGCAACGACGTCGATCGGGACTGGCCGCTGCTGGCGCGCGTCGCCGCTCGGCTGCCAGGCCTGCGCTTCCGAGTGGTCTCCGCGAGCAGGACGGCGCGCGAGACGGCGTGGCCGGCCAACGTCGAGCGCGTGCTCGTGGCGACGCGCGAGAGCCTGATCCGCGATGCGGGCGAGGCGGCGTGCGTCGTCGTACCGCTGCGCGACAACCGGCACGCGTCGGGCACCACGAGCTGCATCGAGGCGATGGGCGCGGGCAGGCCCATGGTCGTCGCCCGCGCTGGTGGGCTCGACGCGTACGTGCGGGGCGCCGCCCGCCTCGTCGAGCCCTCCGACGCCGCAGCCATGGCGCTCGCGATCGAGGATGCGGTCGCGGGCCGGGTCGCGGCCCCCGCGCTCGGGGAGGTCGAGGCGCGCGGGCTCACGCAGGCCGACTACGTCGAGCGCTACGCGCGCATCACGGACTGGCTCCTCGGCGCGCCGTGGGACGACGCCGTCTCGCGGTTCGCCCCGGTGGCGGGGCCTATCCCGCGACCGGCTCGCGCGGCGCGATGAGCCTCGCGCGGTGCCGCGCGATGTAGACCGCCACGGGCACGATCTGGCACACGGCGATCGCGATCGCCGTCCCGAGCGGCGGACCGGCAGCGCCGAGCCCGGGGGCGAGCACGATCGAGAGCGCGAGGCTGCTCGCGGCCATCGCGAGCGTCGGCACCACCTGGAAGCGGATGCCGTGCTTGTCCATGATGAACATCCCCATCGGGTACATGCCGGCGATCGCCGCGATCATGGCGCCGAACGCGAGCACGGTCCAGCCGGAGACCTCGACGCTGCCGTCGGTGATGAAGCCGAAGATCGGATCCGCGAGCAGCCACACGATCGCGGTCGCGACGGCGACGCCGCCCGCGAAGAGCGCCGCCATGCCGGCGGGGCCGCGGCGGAGCTCGCCGAGGTGCCGCTTGCGGGAGTACATGGGCCACAGCGCCACCCCCGCGGCGAGCACGAGCCCGTTGAGCGCGAGGAAGACCTGCGCGACGACGCCGTACTCGGCCACGACGTCCGTGCCCGCCGACTGGGCGAGCACGTAGCGCTGCGTGCTCACGGCGATGGGGAACGAGAGCAGCTGGGCGAGCATCGGCCATCCGATGTCCATGACGCGCACGCCCGGGTGGCGTCGCGGGCGCAGCACGCGGGCGGCAGCGCGCGGGATGAGGGGCGCGGTGATGCGCCACGTGAGCGCGAGGCCGACCATGCTCACGATGCACGACGCGGCGTACGAGGCGGCCGCGAGGACGGCGTGCGCCTCGCCCTCCGGCACGCTCGTGAGGGCGAGCACGCCCAGGAGCGTGAGCGGCGAGATGAGCCCCTGGAGCAGGATGACCACGTGGTTGCGGCGAAGCCCGAGCAGGATGCGCACCCAGATGCCGATCGGCACGCCGATGCAGAAGATCGTCACGCACGCCCACGCGGCCAGGGCGCTGCCCGCGAGGCCGCCCGCGTCGCCGAGCGCGACGCGCCAGCCTCCCGTCACGAGCATGAGCGTGTTGAGCAGCATGAGCACCGTCGCGAAGCCGACGAGGATGCGTCCGACCGAGGTGAGCTGCGCGACGAGCGGCTCGTCGTGCTGCGGATCGTCGCTCGTTGCGACGCCGTTGACGATCACGGCGCCGGCGCCGAGGTCGGTGAACGCGAGCAGCGACGGCAGCGCCGTCAGGAGGGCGTAGAGCGCGTAGTGCTCGACGCCCGCCTCTGTGAGGATCAGCCGGGTCGTGAGCACGCCGCACACGAGCGCGATCGCCATCGTCGCCGCCTTGGCGAGGAGGGCGCGCAGCGAGCTCATCCCGCCGGCTGGTCGTACGGGCTGCGCGCGAGCGCGACGCCGTTCAGCACGACGCCGAGGACCGGGGCGGGAGTGCCGTCGATCGCCGCGATCGCCCTGCGGAGGGCGTCGAGCCGAGTGCGGTCCGCGCGCGCGACGAGGATCGCGGCATCGGCCGCGGGCGCGAGCCAGAGCGCGTCGCTCACCGCGACGACCGGCGGGGTGTCGATGATGACGTACTCGTACTCGGCGCGCGCCTGGTCGAGGAGCGCGCGCAGGCGCGCGCTCGTGAGGAGGTGGCCCGCGTTCGGGGGCTTCGGGCCGCTCGGCAGCACGTGCAGCCGCTCGTTGCCCCACACCTGCACCGCGTCCGCGAGCGACGCGTCGCCCAGGAGCACGGTCGTGAGGCCCACGGCGCCCTCGATGCCCGTCATGCTCGCGATCGACGGGCGGCGCAGGTCGGCCTCGACGAGGAGCACGCGGCTGCCGACCTCGGCGAGCGTGAGGGCGAGCCCGATGCTCGTCGACGTCTTGCCGTCACCGGCCGCGGCGCTCGAGACGATGAGCACGCGGTGCTCGCGATCCATGTCGACGAACTTCAGCGCGGCCGTCGTCTGCCGCATCGACTCGGCGATGCGGCCCGTCGGGTGCTCGCGCAGCGACTCGACGACCCCGACGGAGCCCGCCCGGCCCACCGCGCCGAGCACGGGAGCGTCGACCGCTGCCTCGAGGTCCTCGATGCTGCTGAGCCGGTTGCCGAAGCGTCGCAGCGCGAGCGCCGCGAGCACACCGATCGCGAGCCCCGCACCACCCCCGAGCACGGTGTTCATGCGGGTGTTGGGCGCGATCGGCGAGAGCGGCGCGCGCGCGGGCGAGATGACCGAGACGCGCACGGCCGGCTGCCCGTCGGGACCCTCCGGCGAGGTCTCGGCGACCGCGTCGGCGAACTCCGCGGCGATGGCGTCTGCCGCGTCCTGCGCCGTCTCGGCCGTCGCGTCCGTCACCCCGATCTCGATGACCATCGTGTTGAGGGGCGCCTCGACGTCGGTGCGCGCCGCGAGCCGTGCCGCCGTCTCGTCGAGCTCGAGCTCGTCGATGACGGGCTGCAGCACGACGGGGGAGCGCGCGAGCACCGCGTACGTCTGCACGACGCTCTGCACGTAGTTCGAGCCCTGCACGAGCTCGATGGTGCTGTCACCGCGCGCCGGGCTGATCATGACGGTCGTCTCCGAGCGGTAGCGCTCGTCCATGAGCTGCGAGAGCCCGTACCCTGCCGCCGCCCCGAGCAGCGCGAGCGCCGCGATGACGAGCCAGTGCTTGAGCAGTGCTGCCGCGTACTCGTGGAGCGTCATCGCGCCGCCTCTCTCGGGGTCTCACCTCGCATTCTGCACTGTTCTCCTGGCGGCCTTCGCCGATCCGTGGATCGACGCGCCCGCGGCGATCCGCTGCGCGAGCCGCTCGTAGTCGTCGGCGACGTCGTCCCAGCGGAAGACGCGCGCCGCCCGCTCCCTCGCGCGGAGGCCCCGAGCGATCACGAGCGGCTCGTCGGCCTCGGCCTCGGCGAGGATCGCCGCGAGGTCATCGGCGTCGCGGAAGCTCCACGCGTCGTCGTCGAGCACCTCGCGGTTGAAGTCGACGTCGAAGGCGATCGTCGCGGTGCCGGCACCCATCGCGCGCAGCAGCGAGGGGTTCGTGCCGCCGACCGAGTGCCCGTGCACGTACGTGTAGGCGTGCGCGTAGAGCGCGTCGAGCAGCTCCTGATCCCAGACCCCGCCGAGCAGGCGGATGCGGGGGTCGCCGTCGGCGGCGCTCCGCACCGCCCTCGTGTACTCGGCGCTGTAGGGCGCAGAGCCGACGACCGCGAGCGGCAGCGTCGCGGCGCTGCGGCGATAGCCCTCGACGATCTCGAGCACGTGGTTCTCGGGCTCGAAGCGCGCCACCACGAGGTGGAAGCGCTCCGGCTCGAGCCCGAGCGCGGTGAGCGGCGCGGTCGCGCAGCGGTGCAGCACCGGCGCGCCGTAGCGGATGAGCTCGGTGGGCGCGCCGAACTCGGCCGCGTAGTAGCGGGCGATGCCGGGCGCGTCGGCGATGAGCGCATCGGCGGTGCGCACCGCGTGCGCCTCGGCCCAGCGGTAGTAGGCCCGGCCGGCGCCGCCCCACTTCGCGCGCCGCCACTCGAGCCCGTCGACGTGCACGGCGACCGGGATGCCTCGCGCGCGCAGCAGCGTCACGTAGGGCGCGTTGGCCGCGTTGAAGACGAACGCCGCGTCGGGCCGCGCGCCGGCGAGCGCGCGGGCGGTCGCGAGCCCGGAGCGGCTGAGCGTCTCGAGCTGCTTGACGGGCAGCGCCGGCAGGTGCACGACCCGCATGCCGAGGTGCTCGGTGATGTCGGGATGCGTGCGGTCGCCGTAGACGGTGACCTCGTGCCCCCGCGCGGCGAGCCGCGCGCCGATCTCCTCGACGGCCGTCTCGAAGCCGCCGTACGCGGCCGGCACCCCGCGGGTGCCGAGCATGGCGATGCGCATGGGAGCTCCTCCTAGTAGGCGCCGGCCGGGTGCACGACGACGCGCGCGGTGCGGAAGATGATCATGAGGTCCTGCATGACCGACCAGTTCTCGACGTAGCGCAGGTCGAGGCGCACGCTCTCCTCCCACGAGAGGTCGCTGCGACCGCTGATCTGCCACAGTCCCGTGATGCCGGGCTTGAGGTAGAGCCGCCGCATCGCGGTGCCGTCGTACGTCGTGGCCTCGCCCGGCAGCGGCGGCCGGGGGCCGACGACGCTCATGTCGCCCATGAGCGCGTTCCAGAACTGCGGCAGCTCGTCGAGCGAGTGCTTGCGCAGGAACCGGCCCACGCGCGTGACGCGCGGGTCGTGGCGCAGCTTGAACAGCGGCCCCGCGCCCTCGTTCTGCGCCTGCAGCGCCGCGAGCTGCTGCTCGGCGTCGACGTGCATCGTGCGGAACTTCAGCATGGCGAACGTGCGGCCGTCGCGGCCGACGCGCTGCTGCCGGAACAGCACGGGCCCGGGGGAGTCGAGGCGGATGGCGATCGCGATGGGCACCGCGATCACGGCGATGGCGACGAGCGCGAGGGCGGCGACCGTGATGTCGAGCGCGCGCTTGAGCACGTGCTTGCCGCCGTCGAAGGTGGGGATGCGCACCTGGATGAGCGGCAGGCCGTCGACGGGGCGGAAGGAGATGCGGGGTCCCGCGACGTCGGTGAGCCTGCTGAAGAGCACGAGCTCGGCGCACGTGCCCTCGAGCTGGCGGCTCAGGCGCGTGAGGTAGCCGGGGTCGGCGTCGGGCTTGCTCGCCAGGATGACGGTGTCCGCGCCCATGCGCTCGGCGGTCGCGGCGAGCGACTCGTCCCAGTGCAGCACCGGGACGCGCCGCGCGCCGAGCGAGAGCGGATCGCCCGCATCGCCCGAGACCACGGCGCCGAGCACGTGGTAGCCCAGGTCTCGCGTGCTCGAGAGCCGCTCGAGCACGTACTCGACCTCGTCGCGGTCGCCGACGAGCAGCGTCCGGGAGGCGAGCTCGCCCTCGCGCCGTCGGCTGAGGAGCCAGCGGCGCCACTGCCAGCGGCCGATGAGGAGCGCGACGAGGCCCAGCGGCAGCGCGACGAGCAGCTGCCAGCGCAGCTCGACCCAGTCGAGCAGCAGGCACGGCACCGCGAGCACGCCGAAGGTGAGCGCTGTGGCGTGCACCACCCGGCGGTACTCCGTCGCGCCCGCGCAGAGGATCGCCGCGTCGCGCGAGTGCGAGAGGCCGAGGGCGATGAGCCACACGGCCGCCGCGAGCGCCGGCGCCGCCAGCAGCCGCTCGGGTGCGGCGGGCTCGAGCGTCGTCGCCGCGCCCGAGCCGCTCAGCGCGATGAGCACGGTGACGAGGCCAGCGATCGCGGCGTCCGTGCCACCGAGCCGAGCGCGCGTGCGCCGCTCCCACTGGAGCCGGCGCGCGAGCGTCGGGGTGGACCTGGGGGACTGCGCTCCCGGTAGGAGGAGGGCGAGAGGATCGGCGCTCGCCGTCCCCGCGCCCGGGAACCACCGCGCGGCCATGCGCGCCGTCATCGGTCGTGTCGCTCTCTGCACGTGCGGACCCACTCCCCGTCGACCGCAGGGCATCGCTCGCGGTCATTGCGATAACAGTGTTTGGTAACACCATGTCGCAAACCCCGAGGGGCGACCAGCACGCGCGCACCAAAGATCCCCGCACCTCTCGGGCACGGGGATCTGTGGTGGCTGAGCGTTTGCTGAGGTTGAGCCGGAGCCCGCCCTCGAGCGGGATCAGCCGAGCGCCGCCTCGAGGATCGCGGCGAGCTCGCGCGCGGAGCGCTTGGCGGAGCCCGTCGCCGGGCTCGCCGAGGCGGGACGGCCGACGACCTCCAGCGAGCGGCTGCCGAGGTGCTTCGGGAGCGCGAGGTGGATGAACGGCCACGCGCCCTGGTTGAGCGGCTCCTCCTGCACCCAGACGAGCTCGGCGTCGGGGTAGCGGGCGATCGCCGCGTCGATCGCGTCGGCCGGCAGCGGGTAGAGCTGCTCGACGCGCACGAGCGCGATGTCCTCGCTGCCCCGCTTCGCGCGCTCGGCCTTCAGGTCGTAGTGGATCTTGCCCGAGTGCAGCAGCACGCGCCGCACGGCGCCGGGATCCTGCACCTGCTGGTCGTCGATCACCGTCTGGAAGCGGCCGCTCGTGAACGCCTCGACCGAGCTCGTCGCGTCGCGCAGGCGCAGCATCGCCTTCGGCGTGAAGACCACGAGCGGGCGGCGGGGGCGCGCGTACGCCTGGCGGCGCAGCAGGTGGAAGTGGTTCGCGGGCGTCGAGGGCCGCGCGATCGTCATGTTGTCCTCGGCCGCGAGCTGCAGGAAGCGCTCGATGCGCCCCGAGGAGTGGTCGGGGCCCGCGCCCTCGTAGCCGTGCGGCAGCAGCAGCACGAGCGAGGAGTGCTGGTTCCACTTCTGCTCGGCCGAGGCGATGAACTCGTCGATGACGATCTGCGCGCCGTTGGCGAAGTCGCCGAACTGCGCCTCCCACAGCACGAGCGCGTCGGGGCGCTCGACCGAGTAGCCGTACTCGAACGCCATCGCGGCGTACTCGCTCAGCAGCGAGTCGTAGATCGAGAGCCGGGCCTGGTCCTCGGCGAGGTTCGCGAGCGGCAGCCACTCCTGGCCGTTGCTGCGGTCGTGCATGACGGCGTGCCGCTGCACGAAGGTGCCGCGGCGCGTGTCCTGGCCCGACATGCGCACGGGCGTGCCCTCGAGCAGCAGCGAGCCGAGGCCCAGCAGCTCGCCGAAGGCCCAGTCGATGCCGCCCTCGCGGCTCGCCTTCACGCGCTTGTCGAGCACCTGCTGCACCTTCGGGTGCACCTGGAAGCCCTCCGGCGGGTTGCCGTGCGCGTCGCCGATCGCGGCGATGACGGAGGCGTCGACGCCGGTGCTCTCGGGCTCGCTCGAGCTGTGCTCGGCCGCCTCGGGCGTCACGACGGGCATCGAGCCCGTCGCCGCCGCGTGCGTCTCCATGAACGCCTGCTCGAGCTTGCCCTGGAAGTCGGCCTGGGCCGCCTGGTACTCCTCGGCGGTGATGTCGCCGCGCCCGACGAGGTTCTCGGCGTAGAGCGTGCGCACCGAGCGCTTCTGCTCGATGAGCGAGTACATGAGCGGCTGCGTCATGGTGGGGTCGTCGCCCTCGTTGTGCCCGCGGCGGCGGTAGCAGATGAGGTCGATGACGATGTCGCGCTTGAACTCCTGGCGGT
>JAPSIA010000088.1 GCA_031179215.1 Agrococcus sp. | reverse complement strand
AGCGTGAAGCCGAGCGCCGTGATCATGATGCACACGCCGGGCAGGAACGCGAGCGACGGCGCGATCGCGAGCTCGTTCTGCGCGTAGGTGAGCATCCGCCCCCACTCCGCCGTCTCCGGGCGTCCGCCGCCGAGCCCGAGGAACGACAGCGCGGCCGCGTCGATGACGGCGGTCGCGAGCGTGAGCGTCGCCTGCACGATGACGGGCCCCACCGAGTTCGGCAGCAGGTGCGTCATCGTGATGCGGCCCGTGCCGAGCCCGAGCGTGCGCGCCGCGAGCACGTAGTCGGACTCCCGCTGGCTGAGCATCGACGAGCGCAGCAGGCGCGCGAAGATCGGCACTTGCGCGACGCCGATGGCGATCATGATCGCGAGGGGCGTGCGTCCGAGGATCGCCGCGATCGAGACGGCGAGCAGCAGGTGCGGCACCGAGAGGAGGATGTCGACGAGGCGCATGATGAGGCTGTCGACCCACCCGCCGAACGCACCGGCGAGCGCGCCGAGCACCATGCCGCCCACGAGCCCGAAGAAGGTCGACACGACGCCGATGATGAGCGACGCCTGCGCGCCCCAGATGAGCTTCGAGAGCACGTCGCCGCCGAAGCGGTCGATCCCGAGGGGGAACTCCGGCACGTCGCCGATGCCCGGCAGCGACGTCGGCCGCAGGTGCTCGCGCCCCGGTGTCGCGAGCTCCGGGTACGGCGCGAGCAGCGGCGCGAGCAGCGAGACGAGGATGAACAGCAGCACGATGACCGCGCCGACCCAGGCGGCGGGGTTGCGGCGCACGCGCCTGAGGACGTCGCCCCAGAAGCTGCCGCTGCGGCGCGGGGCGCCCGGGCCGCCGGCGGGTTCGGCGGCCGCGGGGAGGACGTCTGCGGCGCTCACTGGATCCTCACTCTCGGGTCGATGACGCTGTAGGAGATGTCGACGAGCAGGTTGATGAGGGCGTACGAGATCGCGATGAAGAGCACGAAGCCCTGCAGCACCGGGAAGTCGCGCCCGAAGATCGCGTTCGCGAGGAACGCGCCGATGCCCGGGAAGGCGAAGACCGTCTCGGTGAGCACCGCTCCCGAGATGAGCAGGCCCGCCTGCAGGCCGATCGTCGTGACCACGGGCAGCATGGCGTTGCGCAGCACGAAGCGGTTGCGGATGATCTGCCTCGAGACGCCCTTCGCGCGACCCGTGCGCACGTAGTCGGCGTTCACGACCTCGAGCACGGATGCGCGCGTGATGCGCACGATGATCGCGAGCGGGATCGTCGCGAGCGCGAGCGCAGGCAGCAGCAGGTGGATGAACGCGTTCCACGCGGCGTCGAGCTCACCCGTGAGCAGGCCGTCGAGCACGTAGAAGCCCGTGGCGTGGGTGGCGTCGACGCCGCGATCCTGCCTCCCGGTCGTCGGGAGCCAGCCGAGCTGCACCGCGAAGAGCCACTTGAGCATGAACGCGAGGAAGAAGACCGGGATGGTGATGCCCAGCAGGCTCGCGCCGACCGAGACGTGATCGAGCAGGCGGCCGTGGTTGCGCGCCGCCCAGTAGCCCAGCGGGATGCCGATGCCGACCGCGATGATGAGCGCGAGCACCGCGAGCTCGACCGTCGCGGGGAACCGGTTCGCGAACTCCTCGAGCACCGGCCTGCGGGTCTCGATCGAGTTGCCGAAGTCGCCCTGCAGCAGCCGGCCGAGCCACGTGATGTACTGCTCGGGCAGCGGTCGGTTGAAGCCGTACGCCTCGTTGATGCGCTCGATCGCCTCGGGCGTCGCTCGCTCGCCCAGCAGCGCGGCCGCGGGGCCGCCGGGCAGCGCCCGCACCCAGAAGAACAGCAGCACGGTCAGGCCGAACAGCGTGGGGATGAGCAGCAGCAGGCGTCTGCCGATGGTTCGCAGCACGTCGTCTCTCCGTCGGGGCGGGCTCGGGACGACCGGCGCGCGCCGGTCGTGGCGGATGCCGTGGGCCGAAGGCGACCCACGGCATCCGCGCGATCGATCGAGGCTACTCGCTCAGCTCGATCAGGTTGTACACCTCGTCGTTGACGGGGCTCGCCGGGTAGGAGGTCACGCGCGGGCTGAACGCGAGCGACGGCGCCGGGTGCGCGAGCGGCACGCCGGGCAGGAACTGCGCGATCTGCTCGTTGATCTCCTGGTAGCGCTCACCGGCCTCCTCGAAGTCGGGGATCTGCCGCGCCTCCGAGAGCGCCTGGAACAGCTCGGGGTTGTCGAAGCCCCACTCGTTGCCCTGCGTGCCGAAGAAGACGCCCACGAAGTTGTCGGTGTCGTTGTAGTCGCCCGTCCAGCCCAGCAGGTGGATGCCGTGGTCGGCCGTGCCCTGGATGCGGTCGAGGTAGTCGACCCACTCATCGGCGACGGGGTTGACCGTGATGCCCACCTCCTCGAGCTGGCCGGAGAGGGCCACGAAGATCTCCTCCGGGTTCGGCATGTAGGGGCGCGAGATGTTCACGGGGTAGTTGAACGTCAGCTCGAGGCCGTCCTCGAAGCCCGCCTCGGCGAGCAGCTCGCGCGCGCGCTCGGGGTCGTGCTCGTAGGTCGTGACGTCCTCGTTGTAGCCGTTGACGACCGGCGGGATGAACTGCGTCGCCTCCTGGGTGCCCTCGGGCAGCACCTGCGTCACGAGCGCCTCGCGGTCGATCGCGTGCGCGATCGCCTGGCGCACGAGCGGGTCCTGCAGCTCCTCGACCTGCTGGTTGAAGCCGAGGTAGAGCACCGTGAACGGGTCGCGCTGCATGACGTTGAAGCCCGCCTCCTCGAGCGCGGCGGTGTCCGCCGGCGCGACGAGGTCGTAGCCGTCGATGTCGCCCGCCTCGAGCGCCTGGCGGCGCGCGGTCGGGTCGTCGATGACGCGGAAGATGATCTCCTGCACCTGGCCCTGCTCGCCCCAGTAGTCGGGGTAGGCCTTGAGCACGACCTCGCTGCCGGGGTTCCACGAGTCGAACATGAACGGTCCGGTGCCCGTCGGGTGCGCCTCGGCGTACTCGCTGTACTCGGGTGCCTCGGCCGAGCCGCCGACGTCGTCGGCGCCGTACTCCTCCATGGCCGTCGGGCTCTGCATGGCGAGCGCGGGCAGCGACAGCGCGGGGATGAAGCCCGAGAACGGCCGCGTGAGCGTCACGGTCGCGGTGAGCTCGTCGTCGGCGGTGCAGGACTCGTAGAGCGCGTCCTCATCGCCGGCGAAGCCGCCGAAGAGCGAGCCGTAGTAGTACGACAGGCTCTCGGTCGCCGCGATGCCCGTCCAGTTGTACCAGCGCTCGAAGTTGGCGCAGACGGCCTCGGCGTTGAAGGGCGTGCCGTCGTGGAAGGTCACGTCCGACTTCAGGTTGAAGGTCGTCGAGAGGCCGTCCTCCGTCGTCTCCCAGCTCTCCGCGAGCAGCGGCTCGGGGTCGGCGCCGCCCTGCTCGACGCCGATGAGGCCCTCGAAGATGTTGCGCGAGATGCGGAACGACTCGCCGTCGTTCGCGAACGCCGGGTCGAGTCCCGAGGGGTCGGACGATCCGGCGAAGATGAACGTGGAGTTGACGTCGCTCGGCGCGGCCGAGCCGTCGCCGCCGCCGTCGTCGCTGCGCTGGCTCTGGATGCAGCCGGTGAGCACGAGCGTCAGCGCTGCGCCTCCGGCGAGGCCTGCGAGCAGGCGCCGCTTTGCGGATGGGATCACGGTGCTGGACCTTTCCTTGTGGGACCGTTCGCACACCGTCCGCGACTCCGCGTCGAGCGTGCGTGTGCTCCAACCTAGCCGCACGGCAGCGCGTCGAAGGTCACGAGACAGCCACGATCTCGGCGGGCTCGCGCAGCCCCGGGCCGTGGGCCGCGCCGCCGGATCCGCTCCCGACGGGCCTGAGGGAGGCGGATCCGGCGGCGCGCCGGCGTGCGGCTCAGGCCCGGCGGGCGCGGCGCATGAGCAGGGCTCCCGCCGCCACGATCAGCCCGCCCGCGATGAGGACGACGAGCGACAGCTCGGCTCCGGTGCTCGGCAGCTCGCCGTCGCCGCCCACGGCGCCGGGCGCGGGCGACTCGCTCGGCGCGGGCTCGGCCGGTGCGGGGTCGCTCGGCGCGGGCTCGCTCGGGGCCGGCTCGGTCGGCGCGGGCTCGCTCGGCGCGGCGAGCGGCGTCGTCGTCAGCCTCCAGTTGACGTCGGCGAAGTCCGCCGGGTCGATCGTGCCGCGCTCGGTCGCGTAGTCGATGAGCAGCTGGCGCAGCTCGAGCAGCCCGTCGTAGACCACGGGCGCGTCGACGACGTGCGGGTAGCCGGAGCCGCCCGACTGGCGGTAGTTGTTGATGCCCATGACGAACACCTCGTCGTCGGCGATGGGCGTGCCGTCCTGGTGCTCGAACTGCACGAGGCGCTCCCCCACCGGCCGCGAGATGTCGAACGTGTAGTCGATGCCGTCCACGACGTCGTAGCTGTAGTCGGGGATGGGGCGATCGGCCGCCGGGTCGTAGGCCCCCGCGACGTCGGCGGTGATCGGCGCGCCGACCTCCTGCTGGATGAAGTAGCGCGCCGAGTGCTCGAGGTAGTCGCGCAGCTGCGCGCCCGTCAGCTCGACCGCGAGCAGCGTGTTCTCGTAGATGTAGAGCGCCGCCATGTCGCGCACGGTCATCGGTCCCGCCTCGACCACGACGTCGCGGTTGAACGGCGATGCCTGCGAGATGACGGTG
This sequence comes from Agrococcus sp., assembly GCA_031179215.1. Taxonomy (GTDB): domain Bacteria; phylum Actinomycetota; class Actinomycetes; order Actinomycetales; family Microbacteriaceae; genus Agrococcus. The sequence continues at coordinate 3,846 of JAPSIA010000088.1, read as the reverse complement.
GCGCCCTCGTGCTCGGTGCCGGCGAGCGCGGCGCGCACCGTCTCGGTCTGCACCTCGTTGACGAAGTCGATGAGCGCGGTGTCCTCGTAGCGGCTCGTGGCGCCCGACATGGTCTCGGTGGTCGTGGCGATCTCGGTGTTCACGTAGTCGACGGTCGCGTCGTGCTGCTCCTGCACGGCGGCGACGACGCCCGCGTGCTCGGCCACGTCGCCGGCGGTCGAGAGCTGCTGACCGGTGGGCGGCGCGGTCGTCCAGTCGACGTCGAAGCCGTCGCCCGAGGGCACGAGCGTCAGGTCCACGCGCGAGACGCTGCCGCCCCAGTAGACCGGCTGCGTCACGATGGCGCTGCCGCCGTCGGCCTGCTCGACGATGACCTCGGGGTTGTCCTGGTGCGAGTGGCCTGCCACGACGACGTCGACGCCCGGCACGCGCGCGACCGAGGTCGCGAGGTTCTCCTGCAGCGCGGCGGGGTCGTACGTCTGCGACTCCGGGTCGAGGCCGGTGTGCGCGAGCACGACCACGAGGTCCGCGCCCGCCGCCTCGAGCTCGGGCACGGAGCGCTCGACGGTCTGCACCTGGTCCTCGAACTCCACGACGCCCTCGACGATGGCGCGGTCCCAGACGCGCACGCCCGGGGTGACGACGCCGATGACGCCCACCTGGATCGTCTGCCCGTCGATCGTGCGCTCGACGATCGTCGTCGGCGCCAGCGTCGGCTCGCCCGTCGTCGCGTCGACGGCGTTGGCCCCGAGCAGCGGGGCCTCGAGCTGCCCCTCGTAGGTCTCGAGCAGGTCGAGGCCGTAGTTGTACTCGTGGTTGCCGACCACCTGCGCGTCGTAGTCGAGCTCGTTGAACGCCGCGGCCATCGGATGCGTCTCGCCGGTCTCGGTGACGGGCTCGAGCATGCCGCTGCGGTACGTGAGCGGCGTGCCCTGGATCGCGTCGCCGTTGTCGAACAGCAGCACCGACTCGTCGCCCTCGGCGGCGCGCACCTCGTCGATGCGCGTGCCCGCACGGGCCAGGCCCAGCTCCTCCCCGGCCGGGTACGGCGCGTCGGCGAAGTAGTCCCAGTTGACGACGTGGCCGTGGGTGTCGGTCGTCGAGAGGATCGTCAGCTCGATCGGGTCGCCGGGGGCGGCGAGGGCTGCGGTCGCGGGGGCGACGGCGATGGCTGCGGCGGCCGCGGCTGCGGTGATCGCCAGGCGGGTGCGGTTGGGCATGCGTGCCTCTCTCGGTGGGTCGGGACCTGGCGCGCTCGCGCACCGCGTCGAGCCAAGCGCAGCGCGCGCCGGACCGTCAAGGCCGCCGAGGTGAACGTCCGGTGACCGATGCCGCGCACCGCGGGCGCAACGACGAGAGCCCCGCCGAAGCGGGGCTCTCGAGCGAGACGCGAGGCGTCAGATCGTGGTGACGTCCACCGGGATGCCGGGGCCGAAGGTCGTCGAGACCGTGGCCTTCTGGACGTAGCGGCCCTTCGAGGACGACGGCTTGAGGCGGACGATCTCGTCGAGCGCTGCCTGGATGTTGTCGGCGAGCTGCTCGGGCGAGAACGAGGCCTTGCCGACGATGAAGTGCACGTTGGCGTGCTTGTCGACGCGGAACTCGATGCGGCCGCCCTTGATGTCCGTCACGGCCTGCGCGACGTTGGGCGTCACGGTGCCGGTCTTCGGGTTCGGCATGAGGCCGCGGGGGCCGAGCACCTTGCCGAGTCGGCCGACCTTGCCCATGAGCTCGGGGCTCGCGACGGCGGCGTCGAACTGCGTCCAGCCGGCGGCGACCTTCTCGATGAGCTCGTCGGAGCCCACCTCGTCGGCGCCCGCCGCGATCGCGGCCTCGGCGGCCGGTCCCTGCGCGAAGACGATGACGCGAGCGGTCTTGCCGGTGCCGTGAGGAAGAGAAACGGTACCGCGGACCATCTGGTCTGCCTTGCGGGGGTCGACGCCGAGCTTGAGCGCGACCTCGACGGTCGAGTCCGTCTTGGTCGAGCCGGTCTCGCGCGCGAGGGCGACGGCCTCAGCCGCCGTGTAGGACTTGCCAGCCTCGATCTTCTCGGCTGCGGCCCGGTAGGCCTTGGACTTCTGTGCCATGTGGATCTCCTTGTTCAGAGTCGCGGTGCGCGCCTGGCCGGCGCTCCCACTGGTGAGCCGTGCGGCTCGGGTGCTGCGGATCGCAGCGTCGAGGTCAGCCCTCGACCGTGATGCCCATGGAGCGGGCGGTGCCGGCGACGATCTTCTTCGCGCCCTCGAGGTCGTTCGCGTTGAGGTCGGGCATCTTCTGCTGCGCGATCTCCTCGACCTGCGCGGCGGTCAGCTTGCCGACCTTCGTCGTGTGCGGGACTCCGGAGCCCTTCTTCACGCCAGCGGCCTTCTTGATGAGCTCGGCGGCCGGCGGGGTCTTGAGCACGAAGTCGAACGAGCGGTCCTCGTAGACGGTGATCTCGACCGGGATGACGTTGCCGCGCTGGTTCTCCGTCGCGGCGTTGTACGCCTTGCAGAACTCCATGATGTTGACGCCGTGCTGACCGAGCGCCGGACCGACCGGCGGAGCGGGGTTGGCGGCGCCGGCCTGGATCTGCAGCTTGATCAGACCCGTGACCTTCTTCTTGGGTGCCATTTCTCTTCCTTCTTGGTGTGTAGCGGGCGCGGGCTCGCCTGAGGAGCCCGTGACCGCATCCAGCCCTCGTGGGGACTAGAGCTTGCTGACCTGGCCGAAGCCGAGCTCGACCGGAGTCTCGCGCTCGAACAGGCTGACGAGCACGGTGAGCTTGCGGCTCGCCGGCTGGATCTCGGAGATCGTGCCGGGGAAGCCCGCGAACGAGCCCTCGGTGATCGTGATGGTCTCGCCGACCTCGAAGTCGACCTCGACGGCGAGCTGCGCGGGCCGCGCGTCGGGCGTCGTCTTCTGCTGCTCGGCGAGCTGCTCGTCGGCGATGGGCTTGAGCATCGTGAACGCCTCGTCGAAGCGCAGCGGGGCCGGGTTGTGGGCGTTGCCCACGAATCCGGTGACGCCCGGGGTGTGGCGGACGACCGACCAGGTGTCCTCGTCGAGCTCCATGCGCACGAGCACGTAGCCGGGCACGCGGACGCGGTTGACGCGCTTGGCCTGGCCGTTCTTCGTCTCGAGCACGTCCTCCGTGGGCACCTGGATCTCGTAGATGCCGTCGACCTGCATGTTCTCGGCGCGCGAGGCGATGTTGGCCTTGACCTTCTTCTCGTAGCCCGCGTACGAGTGGATGACGTACCAGCGGCCCGGCTTCATGCGCATCTCGCGCTTGAAGTCCTCGTAGGGGTCGGCCGCGGGCTCCGCCGGCTTCTCGTCGTCGGGGACGAGATCGTCGAGCGCCTTGTTCAGCTCGATGTCGAGGTCGTTGACGTCAGACACAGTCCACCTTCTCCTTCACGTCTCGAGTCGGGCTCAGCCACCGAGACCGAACGGCGGAATGTCACCGAACAGCCAGCCCGCGATCCCGTAGAACACCGTGTCGAGCGCGAAGACCAGCGCCATCATGAACACGACGAACACGAGCACGACGAGCGTGTAGCGGATCAGCTCCTTGCGCGTCGGCGTGACCACCTTGCGGAGCTCGACCAGCACTTCCTTGAGGAAGGCGACCAGGCGCGCGAACGGGTTGCGAGAGGCAGCCTCGCGTGCGCGGGGTGCCTCCTCGATCGCGTTCTCAGCCACAGTGACCCTTCGTCCGTTCGGCCCGGCGAGTGCCGAGCCCATCCGGCGCCGTTCCCGGCGCCTCGAGCAGGGCGGACAGGACTCGAACCTGCAACCTGCGGTTTTGGAGACCGCTGCGCTACCAATTGCGCCACCGCCCTGGGCTGGTGGAGTTCCACGCGG
>JAPSIA010000211.1 GCA_031179215.1 Agrococcus sp. | reverse complement strand
TCGGCATCATCCAGGGCAAGAAGGTCGCCATCATCGGCTACGGCTCGCAGGGCCACGCGCACGCGCAGAACCTGCGCGACTCGGGCGTCGACGTGCGCGTCGGCCTGCAGCCGGAGTCGAAGAGCCGGATGAAGGCGTCGGAGGCCGGCTTCGAGGTGGGCACGCCCGCCGAGGTCGCCGAGTGGGCAGACGTCGTCGTGCTGCTCGCGCCCGACCAGCACCAGCGCCACATCTACAACGACGAGGTCGCGCAGCACATGCGCGAGGGCAAGACGCTCGTCTTCAGCCACGGTTTCAACGTGCGCTTCGGCTACATCGAGGCGCCCGAGGGCATCGACGTCGTGCTCGTCGCGCCCAAGGGCCCGGGCCACACCGTGCGCCGCGAGTTCGAGGCCGGCCGCGGCGTGCCCGTGATCGTCGCCGTCGAGACCGATGCCTCGGGCTCCGCCTGGCAGACGGCGTGGTCGTACGCGAAGGCCATCGGCGGCCTGCGCGCCGGCGGCATCAAGACGACCTTCACCGAGGAGACCGAGACGGACCTCTTCGGCGAGCAGGCGGTGCTGTGCGGCGGTGTCTCGCAGCTCGTCCAGTACGGCTTCGAGACCCTGACCGAGGCCGGCTACCAGCCGGAGATCGCGTACTTCGAGGTGCTGCACGAGCTCAAGCTCATCGTCGACCTCATGTGGGAGGGCGGCATCGCCAAGCAGCGCTGGTCGGTCTCGGACACGGCCGAGTACGGCGACTACGTCTCCGGACCGCGCGTCGTCGACCCGCGCGTCAAGGAGAACATGCAGGCGGTGCTCAAGGACATCCAGTCGGGCGCCTTCGCCGAGCGCTTCATCGGCGACCAGGACGCGGGCGGGCCCGAGTTCAAGGAGCTGCGCGCGAAGGCCGAGGGCCACCCGATCGAGGCCACGGGCAAGAAGCTGCGCGCGCTGTTCGCGTGGGAGCAGCCGGACGCCGACTACACCGACGGCAGCGCCCAGCGCTGACGTCCGTCGCATCGAGGGCCTGCGCCCGAGCCGCCACCGGCTCGAGCGCAGGCCCTCGAGTCGTCTCCGCCGTTGCCGCAGGCGTCGTCGCGATCGGCGCGGAGGCGCTCCTGCGTGCGCCGCAGGCCCCGTCGGCATACCGTGGAGCGCGCGGCTCCGGGAGGGCACATGGCGCAGGACGAGGTCGTGGCTGAGCGACGGGTGGGCAGCATGGGCGATGCGCGCACCGTGAGCGAGTCCTACGCACGCTGGGCGCGCGTCGAGGCCGGGGGGCGCTCGCCGCGCTACGCCGAGTGGGCGCGCGGCGTCGCGGCCGACGAGGCGCTGTGCGCCGCGATCGCCGAGCTCGAGCCGCTCAAGCGGCAGCCGAACCTGCTCTTCGCGGCGGCGCGCTTCGAGGGCGTGCCGCTCGCGCCGTGGGCGGAGGTGCGCGAGACGATCGCGGGCAGCTGGAGCCGCATCCGCGCGACGATGCTCGCGCGCATGACGCAGACGAACGAGGCGCGACGCATGGCGACGCTGCTGCCCGCGATCGCGCACGTGCGCGGCCCCATCGCGCTCGTCGAGGTCGGCGCCTCGGCGGGCCTGTGCCTCTACCCGGATCGCTGGCGCTACCGCTTCGGGCCCGGGCGATACGTCGGCGAGGCTGGCCTGCCGCTGCTCGAGACGGACGCGTCGCCCGCGACGCCCGTGCCCGAGCGACCGCCGGCGGTCGCGTGGCGCGGCGGGCTCGACCTGCAGCCGCTCGATCCCGACGATCCCGACACGCGCCGGTGGCTCGAGGCGCTCGTGTGGCCGGATGCGACGGGCGGCGTCGACGGGGCGCGCGTCGACCGGGTGCGCACCGCGATCGCGATCGCGCGGCGCGAGCGCGCGCACGTGCGCCGCG
>JAPSIA010000021.1 GCA_031179215.1 Agrococcus sp. | reverse complement strand
CGTCCTTGAGCTTGCCGAAGACGTTGCCGCGCGAGGCCGACCACTGCGTGATCTCGCCCTCGACCCACAGGTGCCCGAGCCTGCCGATGTAGCTCTTGAGCTCGTTGCCGAGCCGCTCGACGCTCCACGGCTCGTCGGGGCTGCCCGTGATGCGCTCTGCCATCCTGCTCCTCGATGCTCGCTGCCGGCGTCGGTGTTCGCGCACAGCGGCCGGGCGGCCTCGGCCGTCGCGGGCCGTCGCGCGCCTCCAACGGTAGACTGCGGGGGTGACGATCACGAACGGGCGGGTGCCGCTGGACATGCCGCGGCCCGCGCTCCGGCGGGGTCGCCTGCGGGACTCGCCGGTCGCGGGCGGCAAGCGCATCCTGCTCGCGACGCCGCGCGGCTACTGCGCGGGCGTCGACCGCGCCGTGCTCGCGGTCGAGAAGGCGCTCGAGCAGTACGAGGGCCCCATCTACGTGCGCAAGGAGATCGTGCACAACAAGCACGTGGTCGCGCAGCTGAGCGAGCAGGGCGCGATCTTCGTCGACGAGGTCGACCAGGTGCCGACGGGCTCGCGCGTCATCTTCAGCGCCCACGGCGTCAGCCCCGCCGTCGTGCAGGCCGCCGCCGACCGCGGCCTCGACGCGATCGACGCCACGTGCCCGCTCGTGACGAAGGTGCACCGCGAGGCCGTGCGCTTCGCGCGCGACGACTTCGAGATCCTGCTCATCGGCCACGAGGGCCACGAGGAGGTCGAGGGCACCGCGGGCCACGCGCCCGAGCGGGTCACGATCGTCAACAGCCCCGACGAGGCCGACACCGTGCAGGTGCAGGATCCCGACCGCCTCGTGTGGCTCAGCCAGACGACGCTCTCGGTCGACGAGACGATGGAGACCGTGCGCCGGCTGCGCGCGCGCTTCCCCAACCTGCAGGACCCGCCGAGCGACGACATCTGCTACGCGACCCAGAACCGCCAGGTGGCGATCAAGAAGGTCGCGGCGGATGCCGACGTCGTGATCGTCGTCGGCAGCGCGAACTCCTCGAACTCGGTGCGGCTCGTCGAGGTCGCGCTCGAGCACGGCGCGAGGGCCGCGTACCGCGTCGACTTCTCGACCGAGATCCAGCAGGAGTGGCTCGAGGGTGCCCGCACGATCGGCGTCACGAGCGGCGCGAGCGTGCCGGAGGGGCTCGTGCGCGAGGTGCTCGCAGAGCTCGAGGACGCCGGCTACCGCGACGTCACCGAGGTGCGCACGGCCGAGGAGGACCTCATCTTCTCGCTCCCGAAGGAGCTGCGGCCGAGCCGCAAGCGCTGACCGAGCGCTCCGCAGAGCGCGCCCTGGTGGCGCTCAGGCCACGTCGATACGATCGCCGCATGACTGACGTGCAGCCCGATGACGCCCCCGTCGACGACCAGTGGGCCGACCGCATGGCGGCCGGCGAGGACTTCGACGAGTCGATGGGGGAGCCCGCGAACGACGATCGCGTGATCGCGACCGACGAGCTCGACGAGATCGGCAGCGAGGAGGCGCCCGAGGGCGCCGAGGGCCGAGACGAGGAGTTCGAGGGCGACGACCCCGCCGACATCCCCGACGAGCACGGCGGCTCGCAGGCCGGACTCGACACCGACGACAACGGGGTCGACGACACCGTGCTGCCCGAGGGCACCGACAGCATCATCGACGCGGGCGACTGGGAGTAGCGCCCGCCGCTCCGCCTAGGCCGAGCGCGGGTCGACGAGGAGCCCGATCGTGGTCCACAGCCGCTCGGTCTCGCGGATCTGCTGGCGGGTGCGCTCGGGATCGAGCCTGGCGAGGGTCGCCATGATGCCCTGCTGCACCGCCATCGGCACCGTGAGCGAGGCGAAGAACGACGTGCCCTCCGCGGGGATGAGCACCGCCTCGTCGACGACGGCCGCGAGCTGCGCCGGCAGGTAGTCGGCGATCGCGATGATGCGCGCGCCCCTCGCGTGCGCCTCGACCGCCGCGCCGACGACCGTGCGGTAGTGGCGCCAGTAGCTGCACACCACGAGCACGTCGCCCTCGCCGAGCCGCGCGACGGTGTTGGTCAGCAGCGCATCGCGATCGAGCAGGCCCTGCGTCGGGTACCCGGCGATGAGCAGGTTGTGGCTCAGCGCCAGGCCCACCGCTGCGAAGCTGCCCATGGCCGTCACGTGGATGCGCGCGGCGCCGTGGAGCAGCTCCGCGACCCTGCCGATCGTGCGGTCGTCGAGCGCCCGGATGGTGTAGGAGAGCGCGGCGGCGTCCCGCCGCAGCGAGCTCTGGAAGGGCGGATCGGTGACGTCGTGGATCTCGGCGACGTCGACCATGGTGAGCTGCGCGAGGTAGCGCGCGCGCAGGTCGCGCTGCAGGTGCGGCCAGCCCTCGAAGCCGAGCTGCTGCGCGAGGCGCGTGACGCTCGAGACGCTCACGCCCACCGCGTCGGCGACGTCCGCCGCCTTGGCGAAGCCGGCCTCCCCGACGTTCGTGAGCAGGTAGTGCACGACCTTGCGCGCGGAGGCGCCGAGCCTCGCCTTCGGGATGCGGGACCGCAGCCAGGCGTCCGGCGTGAGCGCTGCCGCGCCGCCGAGGTCGTCGGGGGTCGCCGCGGCCGGCTCGGTGTCCATGAGGCTCGATTCTGTCGGAAACAGGCTCGGAACACGTCTGCAACGCGTCTTGCGTACCGTGGCGTTCTGCAATTACCTTTGCACCGATCGCGCTGGACGACCAGCGCTTCGACGAAGGAGTCACCGTGTCCCTGAGCGCCAGGCTCGACCGATTGCCGATGAGTCGGCCCCACTTCGCCCTGCTGCTCATCGGCGGCCTCGGCTACACCTTCGACGGCATGGACAGCGCGGTCGTCGCCTTCCTCATGCCGAGCGTGCGCGAGGTGTTCTCGCTCGAGGCGCAGCAGCTCGGGATGGTGGGCTCGGCCTCGCCGTTCGGCTTCCTCTTCGGCGCGCTGCTCGCCGGCTACCTCGGCGACAAGATCGGCCGCAAGAAGGTCATGATGTGGGCGCTCGCGATCTACGCCGTCGCGTCCCTCGCCGCGGCCGCGTCGTGGAGCTTCGAGAGCTTCCTCACCTTCCGCATCATCGCGGGAGCGGGCGCCGGTGCGGAGAGCGCCATCATCGCCCCCTTCCTCGCGGAGTTCGTGCCGAAGCACCGCCGCGGCTGGTTCATCGGCGCGCTCGCCGGCTTCTTCTCGTTCGGCTTCGTCGCCGCGGCGCTCATCGGCCGCTTCGTCGTCCCCGAGATCGAGGAGGGATGGCGCTGGGCGCAGGTGATCACCTTCATCCCGATCGTCATGCTGCTGTGGTGGCGGCGGGCGCTCCCCGAATCCCCGCGGTTCCTCATCAGCGAGGGCAAGCACGAGGCCGCCGAGCGCGTGGTCGCCGCCTTCGAGGAGCGCGTGCGCCGCGCGACCGGTGCCGAGCTGCCGCCCGTCGACCCGGACGCGCCGGAGGAGGAGGCCCCGACGAAGTTCGGCTTCGCGAAGGCCGTCCGCTACCTGTGGAGCCGCGCGATGTGGCGGGTGACCGCGACGACGTGGCTCATCTGGTTCGTCATCACGTTCTCGTACTACGGGTTCTTCACCTGGATCCCGACGCTGCTCGTCGACAAGGGCATCGACGTGACGACGAGCTTCACCTACTCGCTCTACATCTACCTCGCGCAGATCCCCGGCTACTTCAGCGCCGCGTGGCTCAACGAGAAGCTCGACCGCAAGTTCACGATCGCCCTCTACCTCGTCGGCTCCGCCGGCTCCGCGCTCTTCATGAGCCAGGCTGAGGATCCGGTGCTCGTGACCGTGGCCGGCGTCATGCTGTCGTTCTTCCTCAACGGCACCTACGCGGGCGTCTACGCGTACACGCCGGAGGTCTTCCCGACCTGGCTGCGCGCGACGGGCGTGGGGATGAGCTCGTCGTTCGGCCGCATCGGCTCGATCTCCGCGCCGCTCATCATCGGCACGTTCGCGGCGCAGTGGGGCTTCATCGGCGTCTTCGGGCTCACGACCGCCGTGCTCGCGGTCGGCGTCGCGTGCACGCTGCTGTTCGCCGAGCGCACCGCGGGGCGCTCGCTCGAGGACATCACGGGATCCGTCGCGGTGCGCCGCTCGAGCACGCAGGAGCGTGCCCGATGACCGGGCAGCGCACCTGGACCGCGCTCCACGAGCGGATCGAGCGCGAGGTGGGCGTCATCCTGTTCACCGTGCTCGCCTTCACCCACGGGGGCAGCCGCATGGAGCGCATCTACTCCTCGCACCCGCGGGAGTACCCCGTCGGCGGCTGGAAGGACGTCGCGACCGAGGTGAGCGACGAGTGGATCGCGATCTCGCGCGACTCCGACCGCACGTTCCTCGCCGCGGCGCCCGAGGAGGTCGAGGCGATCTTCGCCGACTCGGCCCTCATCGCCTCCCTCGGCGTCGGATCGATCCTCAACGTGCCGCTGCGGCGCGCCGACGGCTCGAACTGGGGCACCGTCAACCTGTGCGGCGCGGCCGGCACCTACACCCCCGAGCGCGTCGCGCGCGCCGAGGGCATCATCGCCGAGCTCGCGCCCGGCGAGCCCGCGCCCACCACCGAAGGGAATCCCGCATGACCGCCGATCTCATCCTCCGCGGCGCGACGTGGCTCGACGTCGACGCCGGCACCTACCGCGAGGGCGACGTCCGCATCCACGACGGCCGCTTCGTCGACGTCGACGAGAGCCGGGGCAGTGGCTCGGCCGAGGTGCGCGAGCTCGACGTCGCCGGCCGGTTCGTGCTGCCGGGCCTCATCGACTGCCACGTGCACGTGACCGCGCACACGGCCGCGCTCGACACGCTCGGCGCCGAGTCGCCCAACTACGTCGCCATGCAGGCCTCGCGCTTGATGGGCGACATGCTCGACCGGGGCTTCACGACGGTGCGCGACGTCGCGGGGGCGGACTTCGGGCTGCATGACGCGCAGCGCGAGGGACTGTTGCGCGGTCCGCGCCTGTTCTTCGGCGGCAAGGCGCTCTCGCAGACCGGCGGGCACGCGGATCCGCGCGGCCGGGGGGAGTCGCACGAGACCGGCGAGTACACGTGCTCGCACATCGGGCGCATCGCCGACGGCGTCGACGCCGTGCGGCACGCGGCGCGCGACGAGCTCCGCAAGGGCGCGCACCACGTGAAGATCATGGCCGGCGGCGGCGTCGCGTCGCCGACCGATCGCGTCGACTCCACGCAGTACTCGCTCGAGGAGATCGCCGCCGTCGTGGAGGAGGCCGAGGCCGCCAACCGCTACGTCACGGCGCACGCCTACACCGGGCGCTCCATCAACCGCGCGCTGCGCGCCGGGGTGCGCGGCATCGAGCACGGCAACCTGCTCGACGACGAGTCGATCGAGCTGCTGCTCGAGCACGACGCCTTCCTGACCATGAACCTCGTGACCTACCACTACCTGCAGCTCGAGGGGCGGGAGTTCGGGCTCTCGCAGGAGAACTGGGAGAAGGTCGACGCGGTGCTGCAGGGCGGCATGGCGGCGCTCGAGAAGGCTCACCGCGGCGGCGTCAACCTCTGCTACGGCAGCGACCTGCTCGGCGGCATGCAGCGCCACCAGGCGCAGGAGTTCGCGGTGCGGGCCGACATCGTGCCGACGATCGACACGATCCGCAGCGCGACGACCGTCGCGGCGCGGCTGCTGCAGCGCGAGGGCGAGCTCGGGGTCATCGCACCGGGCGCGCTCGGCGATCTCGTCGTCCTCGACCGCGACCCGCTCGAGCACGTCGGCGCGCTCGCCGACGGCCGCCCCGCCGCGGTCGTGCAGGGCGGCGAGGTCGTCGTGGACCGGCTCGGCTAGCCGCTCCGCGGCTCACGCGACGACGCGGACCCCGCACAGCACGGAGCGCCCCTCGGCCGAGGGGCGCTCCGTGCTCCGCTGCTACTTGCTCGACCAGCCGGCGGAGCCCAGCTGCTGCGTCGCCGCGACGACGCGCGCGGCCATCGCCGACTCGGCGGCCTTGCCCCACGAGCGCGGGTCGTAGACCTTCTTGTTGCCGACCTCGCCGTCGATCTTGAGCACGCCGTCGTAGTTGGCGAACATGCTGCCGGCGATCGAGCGCGTGTAGGCGTACTGCGTGTCGGTGTCGATGTTCATCTTCACGACGCCGTTGCGCACGGCCTCGGCGATCTCCTCGTCGGTCGAGCCGGAGCCGCCGTGGAAGACGAGGTCGAGCGGCTTCTCGGCCGTGCCGTAGCGCTCGGCGACGCCCGCCTGGATCTCGCCGAGGAGCTCGGGGCGCAGCTTCACGTTGCCCGGCTTGTAGACGCCGTGCACGTTGCCGAAGGTCAGCGCCGCCATGTAGCGGCCGTGCTCGCCGAGGCCGAGCGCCTCGACCGTCGCGATCGCGTCGTCGAGCGTCGTGTAGAGCTGGTCGTTGATCTCGTGGCTGACGCCGTCCTCCTCGCCGCCGACGACGCCGATCTCGACCTCGAGCACCTGGTGGAGCGCGTGCGTGCGCGGCAGCAGCTGCTTGGCGATCTCGAGGTTCTCCTCGAGCGGCACGGCGGAGCCGTCCCACATGTGCGACTGGAACAGCGGCGCGCGGCCCGCCTTGACCTCCTCCTCGCTCGCCTCGAGCAGCGGGAGGACGAAGCCCTCGAGCGCGTCCTTGGGGCAGTGGTCGGTGTGGAGGGCGACCTTGATGGGGTAGGCCTTGGCGACCTCGGTCGCGAAGCGCGCGAACGCGATCGCACCGCCGGCGCGGTTCTTGACGCTCTGGCCCGCGAAGAAGTCGGCGCCGCCGGTCGTGACCTGGATGATGCCGTCGGAGCCGGCGTCGGCGAGGCCCTGCAGCACCGCGTTGATCGTCGACGATGACGACACGTTGATCGCGGGATAGGCGAAGGCGTTCTGCTTCGCCTTGTCGAGCATCTCTGCGTACTCTTCTGGTGTGGCGACGGGCATGCACAGCTCCTGACTCGTCTGGGGCGGCCGCTGGCGCAGGCCGCGCGGGATCGGGTTCAGTCTAGGTCGGCCGCCCCGCGAGCGGGCAGGGCGACGCGACGGCCGACGGGGTGACACGGAACCCAATTTCCTATAGGATTTTTCGGACGTGCCCGCGGTTGCGGGAGTTCCCGAGCGAGGAGAGCGCGATGACGCGACTGTTCAATGATCCGAGTGCGTTCGCCGACGAGATGATCGAGGGCTTCGTCGCGGCCGCCGGCCGCTGGGTCCAGGCCGCGCCGGGAGGTGTCGTCCGATCCACCCAGGCGGACGAGCCCACCGTCGCGCTCGTCATCGGCGGCGGCAGCGGGCACTACCCGGCGTTCGGCGGCCTCGTCGGCCCGGGCCTCGCGCACGGCGCCGCGATGGGCAACCTCTTCGCCTCGCCCTCCTCGCAGCAGGTCTACTCGATCGCGAAGCTCGCCGACCAGGGCAAGGGCGTGCTCCTGAGCTACGGCAACTACGCCGGCGACGTGCTGCACTTCGACGCAGCGCAGGAGAAGCTGCGCGCCGAGGGCATCGACGTGCGCACCGTCACGGTCACCGACGACATCTGGAGCGCGCCGAAGGACGAGCTGCACAAGCGACGCGGCATCGCCGGCGACCTCGCCGTCTTCAAGGCAGCGGGCGCCGCCGCGGCCGCCGGCTACGACCTCGACGGGGTCGAGCGCGTCGCGCGGCTCGCGAACGCGCGCACGCGCTCGTTCGGCGTCGCCTTCACCGGCTGCACGCTGCCGGGTGCCGACGAGCCGCTGTTCACCGTGCCCGAGGGCAAGATGGCCGTCGGGCTCGGCATCCACGGCGAGCCGGGCATCGACGAGGTCGACGTCCCCACCGCCGACGAGCTCGCGGCGATGTTCGTCGAGAAGCTGCTCGAGGAGGTCCCCGAGGGCGTCTCGCTCGAGGGCGCGCGCGTCGTGCCGCTGCTCAACGGCCTCGGCAACCTCAAGTACGAGGAGATGTTCGTCGTCTTCCGCCGCATCGCCCAGCTCCTCGCCGAGCGCGGCATCACGATCGTCGAGCCCGAGGTCGGCGAGCTCTGCACGAGCTTCGACATGTCCGGCGTCTCGCTCACGCTCCTGTGGCTCGACGAGGAGCTCGAGACCCTGTGGGCCGCGCCCGCCGACACCCCCGGCTTCAAGAAGGGCTCGGTCGCGCCGCAGCGCGCGGCCGAGGCCGTCGCCGCGGTCGACCTCGACGAGTCGGTGCCCGAGGCGAGCGCGGCCTCCCGCGAGACGGCTCGCCTCGTCGACGCCGCGCTCTCGGCCGCCGCTGCGGCGATCGACGCGGCTGCCGACGAGCTCGGCCGCATGGACGCGATCGCCGGCGACGGGGACCACGGCATCGGGATGCAGCGCGGCTCGCGCGCCGGCGCCGACGCCGCGACGAAGGCGGCAGAGGCAGGCGCCGGCGCCCAGACGACGCTCGAGCGCGCCGCGGACGCGTGGAGCGACCGCGCGGGCGGCACGAGCGGCGCGATCTGGGGCGAGATGCTGCGCGCGCTCGGGCGGCGCCTCGGCGACGCCGAGGCGGTGACGGCCGAGGCGGTCGCCGACGGCGTCGCGCAGGCGAAGGACGCCGTCATGGCCTTCGGCAAGGCGAAGGTCGGCGACAAGACCATGGTCGACGCCATCGTGCCCTTCGCCGAGGAGCTCGCGCGCCGGGTCGCCGACGGCGAGGGCCTCCGCGACGCGTGGGCCGCCGCGGCCGAGCGCAGCGAGGCGGCCGCGCAGGCCACCGCGGAGCTCGTCGCGACCCTGGGGCGCGCCCGCTCGCACGGCGACAAGTCGATCGGCACGCCCGACCCCGGCGCGATCTCGTTCGCGCTCATCACCAGGACCATCCACGACGTCCTCACGACCAGCAAGGAGCAGTGACCATGGCGATCCGTCTCATCGTCGGCAGCGACAAGGCCGGCTACGACTACAAGGAAGCCCTCAAGCGCGACATGGAGGCGAACGAGCTCGTCGAGTCCGTCGTCGACGTCGGCGTCGACGACCCCGATGGCTCGACCTCCTACCCCAAGGTCGCGATCGAGGCCGCCGAGCGCGTCGCGCGCGGCGAGGCCGACCGCGCGCTGCTCATCTGCGGCACGGGCATCGGCGTCGCGATCGCGGCCAACAAGGTCACGGGCATCCGCGCGACCGTCGCCCACGACTCGTTCTCGGTCGAGCGCTCGGTCCTCTCGAACGACTGCCAGGTGCTCACGATGGGGCAGCGCGTCATCGGCCTCGAGCTCGCCCGTCGGCTCGCCAGGGAGTGGCTGACGTACACGTTCGACCCCTCGAGCCACTCGCAGGCGAACGTCGACGACATCTGCGCGTACGAGGGCTGAGCCGACGATGCTCATCGGCTCGAGCCTGAAGATGTACTTCGGGCGCGCGCGCACGATCGAGTGGACGCGCGCCGTCGCCGCGATCTGCGCCGAGCACCCCGCCGTGCAGCAGGGCCTCGTCGAGCCGTTCGTCATCCCGACCTTCCCCTCGATCCCCGACGTCGTGCCGATCGCGACGGAGGCGGGGATGCTCGTGGGCGCCCAGGATCTCCACTGGGAGGACGCGGGCGCCTTCACGGGCGAGGTCTCGGCGCCCGAGCTCGCCGAGCACGGCGTGCGGCTCGCCGAGATCGGGCACGCCGAGCGCCGACGCATGTTCGGCGAGACCGACGAGACGGTCGCGCGCAAGGTCGCCGCGGCGCTGCGGCACGGCATCGCGCCGGTGCTGTGCATCGGCGAGGAGGTGCAGGGCGACCCCGATACGGCCGCGGCCGCGTGCATCGCGCAGCTCGAGGCCTCGGTGTCGCTCGCCCTCGAGCAGGGGCTCACCGGCCGGCTCGTCGTCGCCTATGAGCCCGTGTGGGCGATCGGCGCGCCGCAGCCGGCGGGCGACGACCACATCCGCGCGGTCGGCAGCTTCCTCCGCGCGCACGCCGCCGCCGGCCCGTTCTCGACGCAGGTCATCTACGGCGGCAGCGCGGGCCCGGGGCTCCTGCCTCGCATCGCCGACTCGGTCGACGGCATGTTCCTCGGCCGCTTCGCGCACGACCCGGCCGCCTTCGGCCGCATCCTCGACGAGGCGCTCGAGCTCGAGGGGGAGCGGTGACCGCGCCGCTGCCCCTCCGGCTCGGCGAGCTCGAGCGACGCGGCCTGCGCGACCGCGTCTACGACCTCGTGCTCGAGATGCTGCTGCAGGGCGACGTCGAGCCGGGCTCTCGCCTCTCGATCGACACCCTCGCGAAGCAGCTCGACGTCTCGCCGACGCCCGTGCGGGAGGCCATGGTGCAGCTCGAGCGCACTGGCCTCGTGACGCGCGAGGCGCTCAAGGGCTACCGCGTCGCGCCGCCCTTCGGGCCCGAGGAGCTCGCGGAGCTCTTCGACGCGCGCCTCATGCTCGAGCTCGAGGCGACGCGGCGCGCGGCGCCGCACGCCGACCTGCTGCTGCCGCGGCTGCGCGAGGCGCACGACCTGCATCGCGCCTGGGCCGAGCAGGTCACGGCGGCGATGGCCGCGGGGGAGCCGAGCACGCGCGTCACGCAGGAGTACTTCGCCGCCGACGCGGCCTTCCACCGCGCGATCTTCGAGTGCGCCTCGAACCGCTTCCTGCTCGCGATGCACGACGACCTCGGCGCGCTCACGCACCGCTTGCGCCAAGCGGTCATCCGCGGGGCCAACGACGTCGAGGAGGCGCACGCCGAGCACGCCGCCGTGCTCGAGGCGCTCGAGCGGGGCGACGTCGAGGCCGCGACGGCGAGCATGCGGGCGCACATCGAGGGCGTGCGCACGCGCTCGGTGCGCGAGGAGATCGCGGGCGACTGAGGAGCGGCGCGCGGCGCCGCCGCCTTGCACCCGCCGAGATATCAGACGAGTTTTCCTATAGGATATAGTGTCTCCACACGACGTCCTGATGCAACGGAGCAGATGAACATGGCACAGCAGCCGGCATACACCGCAGACACCTGGCCGATCGCCACGTGCCTGCACGGCATCCCCGCCGTCTCGAGGGAGGGCGTCGCCTTCCACGACGCCGCGCCGGAGGTGTGGGACGACGCGTTCGCGCAGGTCGCCGAGGTCGGCTTCGGGCTCGCCGAGCTCGCCGACAGCCACATCCGTCCGGCCGACCTCGAGCCGAGCCGCAAGGACGAGCTCTTCGCGATCCTCGAGTCGCGCGGCGTGCGCTTGCCGTCGGTGCACCTGCAGCGCCAGAGCGTCATCATGCCCGGCCACGAGGAGCGCAACCTCGCCTACGCCCACCGCACGATCGACGCGGCGGCCGAGTGGGGGATGGAGGTCTTCTCGACCGGCCTCCACCAGCCCTTCAGCGAGGCCCAGCGCCGGGCCCTGTGGTTCTGGACGGCGCAGGGCCCGAAGGACCCCGAGGACCCCGAGGTGTGGGACGCCGCCGTGACCCGCCTCCGCGAGCTCGGCAGGCACGCTGCAGAGGTGGGCCTCAAGATGTCGCTCGAGATGTACGAGGACACCTACCTCGGCACCGCCGACTCCGCCGTGCGCCTCGTCGAGGAGATCGGGCTCGACAACGTCGGCCTCAACCCCGACATCGCCAACCTCATCCGCCTGCACCGGCCGATCGAGGACTGGCGCGAGATGCACGCGAAGACGCTGCCGTACGCCAACTACTGGCACGTCAAGAACTACACGCGCGACGAGGCCGCCGACGGCTCGTGGGCCACGAGCGTGCCGAGCACGATGGAGGGCGGCCTCATCAACTACCGCCAGGTCGTGCGCGACGCGATCGAGCTCGGCTTCGACGGCATCTTCCTCATGGAGCACTACGGCGGCGACAGCCTCGGCAACTGCTCCACCAACCAGCGCTACCTGCGCTCGCTCCTCCCGAAGGGCTGACCATGACTGACAAGACCATCGCCGTCGTCGGATCCGGCTACATGGGCGGCGGCATCGCACAGGTGCTCGCGCTCGCCGGCTACGACGTGCGGATCGCCGACATCAGCGCCGAGATCGCGCAGACCAACCGCCAGCGCCTGCTCGACGAGGCCGCGGCGTTCGTCGCCGACGAGCTCTTCCCCGCCGACGCGGTCGAGCGCATCGAGGCGCGCCTGACCGCCGCCGAGTCGATCGAGGCGGCCGTCGCGGACGCCGACTTCATCGAGGAGGCCGTGCCCGAGAAGATCGAGATCAAGCACGCGACGCTCGCGCGCATCTCGGCCGCCGCGCGCCCCGACGCCATCATCGGCTCGAACACCTCGACGATCCTCATCGGCAAGCTCGCCGAGGCGGTCGAGCACCCCGAGCGCTTCCTCGGCGTGCACTTCTCGAACCCGGCGCCGTTCATCCCCGGCGTCGAGCTCATCGCGCACGAGGGCACCGACGCCGCGATCCTGCCGGTCGTCGAGGAGATCGTCGCGGCGACGGGCAAGGAGACCGCGCGCGTCGGCGACGCGACGGGCTTCGTGCTCAACCGCCTCCAGTACGCGCTCTTCCACGAGGCGACGCAGCTCGTCGAGGAGGGCGTCGCGACGCCCGACGACATCGACACGATCGTGCGCACGACGTTCGGCTTCCGACTGCCCGTGTTCGGGCCGTTCGCGATCGCCGACATGGCGGGCCTCGACGTCTACTCGTTCTGCTACGCCTCGCTGCAGACGCGCTGGCCCGAGCGCTTCGCGACGCCGGACTCGCTCAAGGAGCTCGTCGACGCCGGCAAGTTCGGCACGAAGTCGGGCGCCGGCTACCTCGACGTGCCCGCCGAGCGCGTCCCCGAGCTCGTCGCGTACCGCAACAAGGCGTACGTGGCCATCAAGAAGCTCATGGACGAGCTCGGCCCCGCCCCCATCCACTGATCATCGAAGATTCGGAGTCGACCCCCATGGCAACCGCCTTCCCCGCCTCCCGCACCGCGGTCCTCACGGGCGCGGCATCGCCCCGCGGCATCGGGCGCGCATCGGCCCACTACCTCGCCGAGCGCGGCTGGAGCATCGGCATCATCGACATCGACGCCGACGCCGCCAAGGCCGTCGCCGCCGAGATCGCCGAGCAGCACGGCGTGCAGGCCGCCGGGGCCGGGGCGAACGTCGCCGACGAGGCCCAGGTGCGCGCCGCCTACGACGAGCTCGAGGGCGCGCTGCCGCAGATCGTCGCCCTCGTGAACCTCGCCGGCGTCTCGAGCCCCGTGCCCTACCTCGAGGTCACCGCCGACGAGTG
Organism: Agrococcus sp.; assembly: GCA_031179215.1. Classification (GTDB taxonomy): domain Bacteria; phylum Actinomycetota; class Actinomycetes; order Actinomycetales; family Microbacteriaceae; genus Agrococcus. The sequence continues at coordinate 17,983 of JAPSIA010000021.1, read as the reverse complement.
GAACCGCGTCATGGGCATCAACATGAACGGCGTGCACTACGCCACGCGTCGCGCCGTCGAGTCGATGGTGCAGCACGGCGTCGGCCGCGTCGTGAGCCTGTCGTCGGTCTCGGCGCAGCGCGGCGGCGGCACGTTCTCGAAGACGGTGTACTCGGCTGCGAAGGCGGGCGTCATCGGCTTCACGCGCTCGGTCGCGCGCGAGCTCGGCCACCAGGGCATCACGGTCAACGCCATCTCGCCCGGCCCGATCGACACCGACATCATGGGCGGCACGCTCACCGACGAGCGCAAGGCGGCCATGGCCGCCGACGGCGTGCTGCCGCGCATCGGGACCCCCCGCGACATCGCTGCCGCGATCGCCTACCTGATCTCCGAGGACGCCGGATTCGTGACGGGCCAGACCCTGAACGTCGACGGCGGCCTCTACATGCACTGAGGCCCGGCGATGACCGGCCCGTGGTCCAAGTCCCGCATCCTCTTCCTCGCACTGGGCATCGTGCTCGTCGGGGTCGGGCTGTGGCTCATCCTCCCCTCGATCCTCGGCTGACGCCCGGGATCTCCACCCTCCACCGCACTCAAAGGAGAGTCTCGTGTCCGACTCGACACTGACCGCCAGGTCGAAGGCCAACCCGGCCCTCGACTCGGCCATCAAGAAGGCGGCGAAGCATCTCATGCCGATGCTCGTCATCCTCTACTTCGTCGCCTTCCTCGACCGCACGAACGTCGGCTTCGCCGAGGACGCGCTGCAGATGGATCGCGGGATCTCGGCCGGAGCCTTCGCGCTCGGCGCCGGCATCTTCTTCATCGGCTACGCGATCTTCGAGATCCCCTCGAACCTGCTGCTCAAGCGCTTCGGCGCCCGCTTCTGGCTCGCGCGCATCGCCATCACGTGGGGCATCGTGGCCGCGGCCTTCGCGTTCGTCACCGACGACACGATGTTCATCGTCCTGCGCTTCCTCCTCGGCGTGACCGAGGCGGGCCTGTTCCCGGGCGTGATCCTCTTCCTCTCGGAGTGGTTCCCGAACAAGCACCGCGTGCAGATGTTCGCCATCTTCTACCTCGCGCAGCCGTTCTCGCAGATGCTCGGCGCGCCCCTCTCGGGCGGCCTCATCAGCTTCGGCGAGCAGTTCACGCCGTGGGCCGGCTGGCAGGTCATGTTCTTCGTCGAGGGCATGATGGCCGTCGTCGCGGGCATCGCCGCGATCTTCTTCCTCATCAACGGGCCGCAGGACGCGAAGTGGCTCGACAAGGATGAGAAGCAGGCGCTCATCGACGTCATGAAGACCGAGGACTCCGTCCGCGAGTCCGACGGCCCGACCGGCATCTGGCGCGCGATGGGCAACTGGAAGGTGTGGTACTTCACCATCATCTACTTCTGCCTGCAGATCGCCGTCTACGGCACGACGTTCTACCTCCCGCAGCAGGTGTCGAACCTCATCGGGCAGGAGGTCGGCTGGCAGGTCGGTCTCGTCGCGGCCATCCCGTGGCTCGTCGGCCTGTTCGCGTGCTACTTCTTCGGTCGCGCGGCCAACACGATCGCGCGGCGCCGCAACTGGGGCACGACGTTCTACATCATCACGGGCGTCGCGATCCTCGCCTCGGCGTGGGCGGGCACCGCGGGGCAGCCGATCCTCGGCATCCTCTTCATCACGATCGCGGTCGCGAGCTTCCTCTCGGTCGGCCCGATCACGTGGTCGTACCCGACGGCGTTCCTCACCGGCACGGCAGCGGCGGCCGGCATCGGCCTCATCAACTCGCTCGGCAACCTCGGCGGCTTCGTCGCGCCGCTCATGCGCACGGGCATCAACGAGGCGGTCCCGACCGACTCGGGCGCGTGGGGCGTCGTCTCGCTCGGCGTGTTCGCGTTCCTCGCCGCAGTGATGCTCTACGGCACGCGCTTCTTCCGCGCCAAGGCGGATGCGCTGCTCGAGGACGGCAAGGACGACGTGGCGGTCGCGGCCCCCGGGCACTGACCGCTCACGACCCCGCGGGAGGGGCCGGGCCATGCGCCCGGCCCCTCCCGCTTCGTTACCGAATCGATGCCCGCCGGCGCGTCGATCCTCGCTCGTCTTTCCTATAGGATTCGAGCACGCCGCCGGAGGGGCCGGCACTTGACACGACGGAGTGACATGACGGACACAGCGCTGCGACCTCGGATCGCGCTCACGCTCGGGGACCCGGCAGGCATCGGGCCGGAGCTCGTCGCCCGCCACCTCGCCGATGCGAGCAACTACGCCGGCGCCGAGATCCTGCTGATCGGCGACGAGCAGGAGCTCCGCGATGCGATGGACGACGCGGGCGTCGAGTTCGCGTGGACGCGCGAAGCCGGCACCGGCGTGCCGCAGCTCATCGACAACGGCGGCGAGCGCCCCGCGGGCGGCTTCGTGCGCCAGCAGGCGACGCGCGAGGGCGGCTCGTGGGCGATGGCGAGCCTGCGCCGCGCCCTCGAGCTGTCGAAGGCGGGCGAGATCGATGCGATCGTGTTCGCCCCGCTCAACAAGTCCTCGCTCCACCTCGCGGGGATGGCCGAGAACGACGAGATGTCGTGGTTCGAGACCGTGCTCGACGACGGCACGACCGCGACCGAGCTCAACATCCTCCCCGAGCTCGTCACGGGGCGCGTCACGAGCCACTGCTCGATCGCCGAGGTCGCCGACCTCATCACCCTCGACCTCGTGATCGAGCGCGGCGAGCTGCTCGAGCAGGTGCTCAAGGCTCGCGGCATCGCCCAGCCGCGCATCGGCGTGTGCGCGCTCAACCCCCACGCTGGGGAGTCGGGCAAGTTCGGCCGCCACGAGATCGACATCATCGCTCCCGCGGTCGAGGAGCTGCAGCGCCGCGGCGTCGACGCCTCCGGCCCCTTCCCGAGCGACACGATCTTCCTCAAGGCACGCGACGGCGCCTTCGACGGCGTGCTGACGATGTACCACGACCAGGGCCAGATCGCGGTGAAGCTGCTCGGCTTCGACCGCGGCGTCACGATGGCGGGCGGGCTCAGCGTCGCCGTCTGCACGCCCGCGCACGGCACGGCGTTCGACGTCGTGGGCAAGCGCGTCGCCTCCACGGGCGCGTACGAGCACGCGTTCGCGACCGCCGTGGGCGTCGGCGCCCAGGCGCGCCAGGCGCGCGCCACCACCTGATCCCTCCACCCGACAGAAGGAACCGACAATGAAGTCACGCATCACCACCGCCGCCATCGGCGCCGTCGCCATCGCGGCGCTCGCCGGCTGCTCCAGCTCGGCCGGCGCGCCGGCGGGCTCCGGGGGCGCCGAGGGCGCCTTCGAGCCGAGCGACGTCCGCATGATCGTGCCGTTCTCCGCCGGCGGCGGATCCGACGCCTCCGGTCGCGCGATCGCGAGCGGCCTCGAGTCCGCCACGGGCGCCACCATCACGGTCGAGAACCGCGAGGGCGGCTCCGGCGCGGTCGGCTACTCGCACCTGCACGCGCAGGCGGGCAACCCCGACTACCTGCTGGCCTCGGAGACGACCCTGCTGTCGCTGCCGCTCACGACCGACGTCGCGTACGACTACACGTCGTTCACGCCCATCATGAAGCTCGGCGACGACTACACCCTCGTCGTCGTGCCCGCCGACAGCCCCTTCCAGTCGTGCACCGACGTCGTCGACGCCGCTCGCGGCGAGGGCGTCGTGGTCGCGGTCTCCGGCGCGATCAGCCTCGACGAGATCGTCTTCACGCTCATCGAGCAGGACCAGGACGTCACGTTCGACCGCGTGCCCTTCGAGAGCGGCAGCGAGGTCATCGCGGGCCTCCTCGGCGGCACCGTCGAGGTCGGCTCGCTCAACCCCGGCGAGGTGCTCGGACAGCTCGAGTCGGGCGACCTGCGCGCGCTGTGCTCGCTCTCGGAGGAGCGCTACGAGTACGAGCAGATCGCCGAGGTGCCGACCGCGATCGAGGAGGGCATCGACGTCTCGTTCGCCCAGTGGCGCGGCTTCATCGCGCCCGGCGGCATCAGCGACGAGGCCCGCGACTACTGGATCGCCGCCGCTGAGGAGTACGTCGCCTCGGAGGCGTACACGCAGTACATCGAGGAGAACCTCATGCAGCCCAACGCCGTGTACGGCGACGAGTTCGTCGAGTACCTCGCGGAGAACTCGGCCGACCTCGAAGCGGCGCTCGCAGAGTGACGCTCACACCCCGGATCGCCAGGGCCGCGTTCAGCGCGGCCCTGGCCCTCCTGGGCATCGCCGCCGCCGTCATCGCATCGGGGTACGGCGTCACCCAGGACAACGGCCAGGTCGGTGCGGGCTTCCTGCCCGTCGCGCTCGGCGCGATCATGGCGCTCCTCGCCGGCGCGGACGTCGTCATGGCGCTGCGGGAGCGCGAGGAGCGCGCGCCCGACGAGGGCGGCTCGCTCGCCGCCGAGGTCGACGCCGCCGCGATCGACCACGTCGCCGAGTCGCCCGACGTCGACGCGCTCGGCCGCACGCAGCGGCAGCGCAACCGCATGCTCGTCATCGTCGCGGCCATGCTGCTCGGCGCGCTGCTGCTCGTGCCGGTGCTCGGGCTGCTGCTCTCGCTCGGCGCGCTCATGCTCGCCGTCGCGATCGGCGTCGAGCGGCGCCCGGTCGTCTCCTCGACCATCGTCACGGTCGTCGTGGTCGGCGCCTTCCACCTCGTCTTCGGCGTGCTCCTGCGCGTGCCGCTGCCGACCGGCCTGATCGGACTCATCTGATGCTCGAGAACCTGCTCCTCGGCTTCCAGACGGCGCTGACCGTCGAGAACATCCTGTGGTGCTTCGTCGGCGTGCTGCTCGGCACGGTCATCGGCCTCCTGCCCGGACTCGGATCGACGACGGGCGTCGCCATCCTGCTGCCGATCACGTTCGCGTTCGAGCCCGTGACCGCGCTCATCATGCTCGCCGGCATCTACTACGGCGCGCAGTACGGCGGCACGATCACCTCCGTGCTCATCTCGACCCCCGGCGAGGCCGCGAGCGTCGTCACGACGATCGACGGCTACCAGATGGCCAAGCAGGGCCGGGCCGGCCCCGCGCTCGCGATCAGCGCGATCGGCTCCTTCATCGCCGCGATCATCTCGCTCGTGCTGCTCATCGCGGTCGCGCCGCCGCTCGCGACGATCGCGCTCGAGTTCCAGCCGGTCGAGATGTTCGCCGTCATGATCCTGGGGCTCGTGATCGTCGTCACCTTCCAGGGCGGCGCGCTCATCCGCGGCGCGCTCATGGCGGTCGCGGGCCTGCTCGTCGCGACGGTCGGCATCGCGCCCGGCACGGGCGAGGAGCGGTTCACGTTCGGCAACGTCAACCTGCTCTCGGGCATCCCGTTCGTCGAGGTCATGATCGGCGTCTTCGCGCTCGGCGAGGTGTTCTACCAGATCCGCCTCGGCGCCGCCGAGCCGATCAAGGCGCGGTTCAAGGACATGGTCATCAAGCGCAAGGACATCACCGACTCGATGCCGGCGATCCTGCGCGGCTCGGGCATCGGGTTCGCCTTCGGCGTGCTGCCGGGCGCGGGCTCGACGCTCGCGTCGTTCATGTCCTACGGCATCGAGCGCCGTGTCAGCAGGAACAAGGCGAGCTTCGGCAAGGGCGCGATCCAGGGCGTCGCGAGCCCCGAGAGCGCGAACAACGCCGCGGCCAACGCCAACTTCGTGCCGACGCTCGCGCTCGGCATCCCCGGCGGCGCCACGACGGCCGTGCTGCTCGGCGCCTTCACCATCTTCGGGCTGCAGCCCGGGCCGCTGCTGTTCGAGAGCCAGCCGGAGCTCGTCTGGGGCCTGCTGGTGTCGTTCTTCATCGGCAACGTGCTGCTGCTCGTGCTCAACCTGCCGCTCGCGCCGGTGTTCGCCCAGATGCTCCGCATCCCCTACGGCTACCTCTACCCGATCATCCTGCTGACGTCGCTCATCGGCGCCTACGCGGTGAGCAACAACATGTTCAGCGTGTGGCTCGTGCTCGTCTTCGGCGTGCTGGGCTACCTCATGAAGGAGGTCGACCTGCCGATGGCGCCCTTCGTGCTCGGCCTCGTGCTCGGGCCGCTGTTCGAGAAGGCGCTCGTGCAGACGAGCGCGATCGGCCAGGGCAACCTCGGCGTCGTGTTCGAGAGCCCGATCGCGGTCGGCGTGCTCGCCTTCGCGGCCGCGATGGTCGTCGTCCCCAAGCTCATCCGCCCGTTGCGCAAGGCGTTCGCCGGCAACCGCGAGCGGGTCGGGGAGGACGCGGGGCTCTTCTGAGCCCTCCACAGTCGTGCACCCGCCCAGGGTGCACTCGAGGCCGGATCGGGACCAGCGACACCCGATCCGGCCTCTTCCCTCCGCCGGGACGCGCGCGGCGCCGACGCCCCTCGGAGCGACGGTCTACGCTTCTGGCACACGCACTCGCGATGCCGGGGCGACTGGGAGGCACCATGCAGCAGCACGACGCCATCGTCCGCGCGGCGCTCGACCGCATCGTGGCCGCGCTCGAGGAGGCGCGCGAGGAGCTCGACGAGCTCGACGCGATCGCCGACGACGGCAACCACGGCACGCACATCCTCGCGGGCGCGACCGCGGCGCGCGAGGCGGCCGCCTCGGCACCGGAGGGCCGCGCGCTCGCCGCGGCCGCCGCGGCGTGGGCGGCGCAGGAGGGCACGGCGAACTCGCTGTGGGGCGCGATGGGCGCCGCGGCTGCCGCTGCCCTCGACGACGGCCCGACCGCGATGGTCGATGCGGCGCTGCGAGCGCTCGAGGCCTCGACCGACGCGCACATCGGCGACAAGTCGATCGTCGACACGCTCGCGCCGGCGCTCGGCGACGCGCACGTGCACCTCGAGCGCGGCGAGCCCGGCGCCGACGCGGCGGCCCACGCCGCGGGCGTCGCCGAGGAGGCGGCTGTCGAGACCGCCGCGATCGAGGATCGCTTCGACGCCTCGAACCCCGATCTCGGCTACCCCGACCCGGGGGCGACCTCCTCCGCCGTCGTGCTCGCCGCGATCGCGGAGGTCATCGCCGAGCTCTGAGCCGCCTCGAGGGTCGCTGTCCCGGCGGGCAGCGTGCGGTGCGCCGGAGGATCTCCGGCTGAGCGGATGCATGGGCGCACCATCCACTCGTGCCTGCGCTCAGCCGTGGACCCTCCGGGCTGCCGCGCCCGCGCGGCGGAGCGGGGGAGCGGAGCGGCGGCGTCGCGCTCGACCGGAGGATCGTGAAGGAAGCGCCCGACTTTCCCCGGCGCGCGCGACGGCCTCTGGGCGTCCGCTCACTAGGCTCGGAAGGATCCCTTGAGCCGATGGAGGACACCCGTGCCGCAGAGCGACCAGAAGGCCCCGGTCTTCGACAACCCCGACCGCAACCTGGCGATGGAGCTCGTGCGCGCGACCGAGGCGGCCGCGATCCGCGCCGTGCCGTACATCGGGCGCGGCGACAAGAACGCAGCCGACGGCGCGGCGGTCGACGCGATGCGCACGTTCCTCGCGACCGTCGCGTTCGACGGCGTCATCGTCATCGGCGAGGGCGAGAAGGACGAGGCGCCGATGCTCTTCAACGGCGAGCACGTCGGCAACGGCCGCGGCCCCTCGGCGGACATCGCGGTCGACCCGATCGACGGCACCTCGCTCACGGCGGCCGGCCGGCAGAACGCGCTGAGCGTCATCGCCGTCGCCGACCGCGGCACGATGTACGACCCCGTCGACGCCTTCTACATGGAGAAGCTCGTCGCCGGCCCGGAGGCTCGCGGCGTCATCTCGCTCGACCAGTCGATCGGCGACAACATCCGCGAGCTCGCGCGCGCGAAGGGCAAGGACGTCGAGGAGATGGTCGTGGCCGTGCTCGACCGCCCGCGCCACGCGCAGCTCATCGACGAGATCCGCTCGGCGGGTGCCGGCACGCGGCTCATGCGCGACGGCGACGTCGCGGGCGGCATCAACGCCGCGCGATGGGAGAGCCGCATCGACATGTGCGCGGGTGTCGGCGGCACGCCCGAGGGTGTCATCACGGCGTGCGCCATCAAGGCCCTCAGCGGCTTCATGGAGGGCCGGCTGTCCCCGCAGAGCGACGAGGAGCACCGCAAGGTGAGCGCCGCCGGGCACGACCTGACGCGCGTCCTCGGCCTCGACGACCTCGTCTCGAGCGACAACACCTACTTCGTCGCGACCGGCGTCACCGACGGCCAGCTGCTCGACGGCGTGCGGCGGAAGGGGCCGCTCATCCGCACCGAGTCGCTCGTGCTGCGCTCGAAGACCGGCACGGCGCGGCGCGTGATCGCCGAGCACCGCGCTGAGAAGTGGCTCGAGAAGGAGTCGACGCGCAGCTGAGCGCGCGCGCCCGAGCGTGCGGCACGATGGTGCCGTGAGCGGCTCGCATCGACCCCTCGGCGACCGGCTCGTCGGCATCGACCTCGCTCGCTTCGCGGCGCTCGCGGGCATGATGGCCGCGCACACGCTCGGCTGGCTCGAGCGCCCGGCCGCGGGCGTCATCGCGGTCATCGAGGGCCCGCCGTCGACGCTCTTCGCCGTGCTCGGCGGCGTGAGCGTCGCGCTGGCGACGAGGGCGCGCCTCGCGCGGGGCGACCGCGGCGGGGCGGTGCGCGCCACGCTCGCGCGAGGGCTGCTCGTGTCGGCGATCGGGCTCCTCGTGATCCCGCTCGCCTGGGCCGTCTACGTCGTGCTCGTGCCCTTCGGCGTCGCCATCATGGCCGCCGCGCTGCTCGTGCTGCTGCCCACCGCGCTGCTCGCCGCGCTCGCGGTCGCGCTCGCGGCGACGAGTGGCTCGATCGTCGCGCTCGCGGGCCAGCGGCTGCCGGGCCTGGATGGCCAGCACGCGCTGCCGCTGCTGCTGACCGACCCGCTCGCGACGCTGAGCGATGTGCTGCTCACGGGCGTCTACCCGGCGCTCACGTGGACGACGTACGTCACGATCGGCATCCTCGTGGCTCGCGCGCTCCTCGCCGGCAGGCGCCGCGGTCGCGAGCGGCTCACGCTCGCGCTGCTCGGGGCCGTCGGCATCGCGATGGCGGCGGCCGGCGTGCTCGTGAGCGAGCTCGCGCTCGCGACCCTCGGCGAGCGAGCCGGCCTCGATCCGGTCGCGGCGCGCGAGGTGCTGCTCGCGAACGCCTACGGCGCGGCGCCAGGGCTCGAGCCCGCTCGCCAGCTGCTCGCGACACCGCACTCGGGCACGCCCGCCGACATCGCGCGCACCACCGGCATCGCGCTCGTCGTCATCGCCGCGCTCGGCCTCCTCGCGGCCTCGCTGCCGCCGGGCGCGCGCCGCGCGATCGAGCCGCTCCGCGCCGCGGGCGGCGCGCCTCTCACGGTCTACGTCGTGCACGTCGTGCTGCTCTCGATCCTCGGCGGCCTGCTCGCAGAGGCCGCGCCGGGGCTCGTGGGGGGAGGGGGAGCGCTCGCCCTGCACGTCGCGCTCGCCATGGCGATCGGCCTGCTGCTCGCGACCCTCGGCGCCCGCGGACCCCTCGAGCGGGTCGTCGGGGCCGCGGCCGATCGCGCGGGAGGCAGGGCTTGACGGGCGAGTGCCTCGACGGTACATTGCTACTTGGTTATACAACCGAGAGGTGATGGACATGGAGCACGAGCTCGACGACGAGGCGCTCGATCGCATCTTCGCCGCGCTCGCCGATCGCACGCGCCGCCGCATCCTGCTGCGGCTGCGATCGGGTCCCGCGACCGTCACCGAGCTCACCGCGCTCGCCGGGCTCAGCCAGCCGGCCGTCTCCAAGCACCTCAAGGTGCTGGGGGAGGCGGGCCTCGTGCGGGCCGAGCGCGACGCGCAGCGCATCCACCGCTTGATCGAGCTCGCGCCGCTCATCCGCGCTGCCGTCTTCGTCTCCCAGTTCGAGGTGCAGGTCGACGCCCGACTCGACCGCCTCGAGGCGCACCTCACGTCGGGAACCCGGCCGGGAGCATCCGGCCCGACCCTCAAGGAGTGACCATGCAGACCCGATTCAGCCTGCCCGACGACACCTCGATCGCCTACGAGCGCGACTTCGCCGCTCCCGCGAGCGAGGTGTGGAAGGCCTACACCGACCCCGAGATCGTGCGCACGTGGATGCTCGGCCCCAATCCCGAGACCGAGTTCCGCACGTGCGAGATGGACGTGCGCCCCGGCGGAGCGTTCCGCTGGGAGTGGGTCGACGTCGACGGCGAGCTCATCATCGCGGGCGACGTGCTCGAGGTCGAGGCGCCGCACCGGCTCGTGACGACCGAGCGGATGAGCGGCTCGGCCATGGGCGGCATGGACTTCCCGCCGAGCACGAACACCGTGACCCTCACCGAGGCCGACGGCATCACGACGATGCGCACCGTCACGGTCTACGCCTCGCGGGAGATCCGCGACGGCGCGTACGCGAGCGGCATGGACGTCGGTGTCGACGCGAGCTTCGAGCGGCTCGCGAGCCGCTGGGCCTGAGCTGCGCCTCGTCTCCTCGCCGAGCGGCGCCGCTGCGCGCGAGGGGCCCGCACGCGGGCACCCCTCGCGCGCTCGGCATCCGTCGTGATCGCCGCCGTCGGCGGGGCGGCGCGTCGTGCAGCGGAGGTCGCGACGCGGGCTGCCGGGTCACGATCCGGTCACGGTGCGCTCGAAGGTTTGACAAGCGGCGGTCACGTTCGCATGCTGGAACCTGAAACCTGAACCACCTGTCAGGTTCGTGTCACCGTGACGCCGCACGAGGGAGTGCTCGCCCAGCTGGGCAGCCGCCCTCGGGGCTCGCACAGCTGAAAGGCAACCCATGCGCAGGACAACGAAGTTCGCCGGAGTGGGCATCGCGATCGCCGCGCTCGCGCTCACGGCGTGCGCGCCCACCACCGCCTCCTCGCCCGACGGCTCCGCGGGCACCGAGGGCGCCGAGGCCGTCGCCGTCGACGTCGGCATGATCACCTCGATCACCGGTCCGCTCGCCGCGTACGGCGCGAGCTACCAGCAGGGCTTCGAGGCGGGCCTCGACTACGCGACCGGCGGCACGGGCGAGATCGAGGGCATCGACCTGACGATCGAGTGGATCGACGACCAGGGCAACCCCGACACCGCCGTCACGCAGGCGAAGGACGTCATCGGCCAGGGCTACCAGGTCATCGGCGGCTCGGCGGCCTCTGGCGTCGCGCTCGCCGTCGCCGAGCAGGCGGCGCAGAACGACGTGCTGTTCCTCTCGGGGCCCGCGGCGGCCGACGCGATCACGGGCGTCAACGAGCAGACCTTCCGCTCAGGCCGCCAGACGCTGCAGGACGTCGCGACGGCCGCGACGTTCCTCGAGAGCGTCGAGGGCGCCAAGATCGTCGTCTTCGGGCAGGACAACGCCTTCGGCCAGGGCAACGTCGCCTCGGTCGAGGCCGTGCTCGGCGCCGAGGGCGCGGCGATCACGCCCATCCTCGTCCCGGAGGACGCGACGGAGTTCACGCCCTTCGCGCAGCAGATCTCGGCGGAGAGCCCCGACCTCGTCTTCGTCGCGTGGGCGGGCGCGACGACGGGCGCCATGTGGGAGGCGCTCGCGCAGCAGCAGGTGCTCGAGTCGACGACGGTCGTCACGGGCCTCGCCGACCGCGCCTCGTACCAGGCGTACGGACCCGGCTCCGGCGACATCCAGTTCCTCAACCACTACTTCCCGGGCGCGACCGACACCGAGGCCGCCCAGGCCATGGACGCCTACCTCGAGGAGCACGGCTACGAGGCCGACCTCTTCACGCCGGACGGCTTCGTCGGCGCCCAGATGCTCGTGCACGCCATCACGGAGGGGCGCGGCGACGTCGACGCCATGATCGCCGCGCTCGAGGGCTGGAGCTTCGAGTCGGTCAAGGGCACGCTCACCATCCGCGCCGAGGACCACGCGCTCCTGCAGCCGATGTTCCAGGTGGCGCTCGTCGACGAGGGCGGCGAGTGGGTGCCGGAGCTCGTCGAGGTCGTCGACGCGGAGTCGGTCGCGCCGCCCCTCGCGGGCGAGTAGGCACGCCTCGATGGCGAGCGGACCCGCGCTCCAGCTGGCTGGGGTGGGCCTCCAGATCGGCGGCGCACGCATCCTGCACGACGTCTCCTTCGAGGTCGAGAAGGCAGAGATGGTGGGGGTCATCGGCCCCAACGGCGCCGGCAAGACCACGCTGTTCAACATCATCTCGGGCATCGTGCTGCCCACGAGCGGATCCGTGTCGCTCGCGGGCGAGGACGTCACGGCTCGGGCGGTGCACCAGCGGGCGCGGGTCGGCCTCGGTCGCACGTTCCAGACCTCGAGCGTCTTCCCGGGGCTGACCGCGGCGGAGAACGTGCGCCTCGCGGCGCAGTCGAGGATCGGGGGAGCCACGAGCCCCTGGAGGTTCCCGCGCGCGGACGACGAGGCCGCGGGCGTCGCCCGGCGCTGCCTCGAGGAGGTCGGGCTCGCGCACCACCTCGACACCGGCGCCGGCGTGCTCTCGCACGGCGACAAGCGCAAGCTCGAGATCGCGATGCTGCTCGCGACGGAGCCGGAGGTGGTGCTCCTCGACGAGCCCATGGCCGGCGTCGGCTCGGGCGACGTCGCCGGCCTCGTCGAGGTCATCCGCCGGCTGCACGCGAGCGGCCGCACCGTGCTCATGGTCGAGCATCACATGGAGGTGCTGCTCGGCCTCGTCGATCGGGTCGCGGTCATGCACCACGGGGAGCTGCTCGCGATCGACTCGCCCAAGGCCGTCATGGCCGATCCCGCCGTCCAGCAGGCCTACCTCGGAGCGACCGCATGACCCCCATCCTCGCCGTGCGCGGCCTGAGCGCCCGCATCGCCGGCCAGCAGGTCGTCGAGGCCGCCTCCTTCGAGGTGACCGAGCACGGCGTCACGGCGCTGCTCGGGCGCAACGGCGCCGGCAAGACGTCGACGATCAAGGCGATCCTGGGCCTCACCGAGCGCTCGGGGGAGGTGACCTTCGCTGGCGATCGCATCGACCGGCTCATGACCCACCGGATCGTGCAGCGCGGCATCGCGTACGTCCCGGAGGACCGGGAGGTCTTCAGCCAGCTCACCGTGGAGGAGAACCTGCGGCTCGCCGAGCGAGGCGGCGCCCCCCGCCGCGCCATCGTGGGGGAGCTCTTCCCGGAGCTGCTCGAGCGCGCCAAGCAGCAGGCCGGCACGCTCTCCGGCGGGCAGCAGCAGATGGTCTCGCTCTCGCGCGCGCTCATGAACGACAACCGCCTCCTGCTCGTCGACGAGCCGACGAAGGGCCTCGCTCCGCGCATCGTCGGCACGGTCACGAAGGCGCTCGAGGCCGCCGCCGAGCACACGCCCATGCTGCTCGTCGAGCAGAACCTGCAGGTCGTCCGAGCGCTCGCGCACACCGTCGTCGTCCTCTCCGGCGGCAGGGTGGTCCACACGGGGCCCGCCGCCGCGTTCCTCGACTCCGAGCTCGTGCACCGCCACCTCGGCGTCGCGACCGAGGAGGAGGCCGCGTGAGCATCCTCGTCCTCCTGCTCATCACGGGCGTCGGGCTCGGCGCCCTCTACTTCCTCGTCGCGAGCGGCCTCTCGCTCATCTACGGGCTCATGGGCGTGCTCAACTTCGCCCACGGATCGTTCCTGACGCTCGCGGGATTCATCGGCTGGGAGGTCGGCAGGCGCGTCGGCGACGGCACGTGGGGCGGCCTGCTCGTGGGCATGCTCGTCGGCGTCGTCGTGGGCGCGCTCGTCGCGGCGCTCACCGAGCTCGTCTTCATCCGGCCGCTCTACGAGCGGCACATCGAGCAGGTGCTCGTCACGGTGGGCCTCGGGCTCGCCTCGGTGGCGCTCTTCGAGGGCATCTGGGGCACGGATCCGATCCAGATCCGGCTGCCGGCATGGCTCGGCGAGACGACGGACGTGCTCGGCGCGAACATCCCCAACGACCGCTGGCTGCTCATCGGCTGCGCGATCCTCGTGCTCGCCCTCATCGTGCTCTTCCTGCAGCGCACGAGCTACGGGCTCGTCATCCGCGCGGGCGTCGAGAACCGCACGATGGTGACGGCGCTCGGCATCGACGTGCGACGGGCGTTCACGATCGTCTTCGCGATCGGCGGCGCGGCCGCGGGCCTCGGCGGCGTGCTCGCCTCCGTCTACTACGGCCAGGTCTCGGCGCACCAGGGCACCTCGCTGCTCATCTTCGCCTTCATCGTCACCGTCATCGGCGGCCTCGGCTCCCTCACGGGGGCGGCGATCGCATCCGTGCTCGTCGCCGTCATCCAGCAGCTCGCGAACTTCTACGGCGGCTGGGGCGACTTCGCCGTCGTGCTCGCGCTCGCGCTCGTGCTGCTCTTCCGACCGACCGGCCTCATGGGCAAGGTCAAGCACTAGGAGTCGACGATGCGCACCTTCCTGCACTCCCGCTGGGGCAAGCTCGCGATCGGCGCGGGGGTCGTCGCGATCGCGGCGATCCTGCCGCTGCTCGACATCCGCATCCCCGGTGTGCTGCCCGGGCCGACGTACACGCCCGGCACGCTCTCGATGCTCGCCTACGCGATGCTCATCGCCGCGCTCGCGCTCAGCTACCACCTCATCTTCGGCGTCGCCGGGATGCTCTCGTTCGGCCACGCGATGTTCTTCGCCGCGGGCGCGTACGGGCTCGGCATCCTGCTGTCGCTGCTCGCGCCGACCGGCATGCCCCCCGAGGCGGTCTTCCTGCTCGCCATCGCCCTCACGCTCGTGCTCGCCCTCGTGCTCGGCGGCCTCGTCGGCGCGCTCGCGCTGCGCGTGACGGGCATCTCGTTCGCGATGGTGACGCTCGCGTTCGCGCAGGCCGCGAACGTGCTCATCCGGCGCAACACCGCCGGGCTCACGGGCGGCGAGGAGGGGGTGCGGATCGAGACCGACGTCGTGCCGGAGCTCCTCGTGGGCGTCGTCAACACGCGCAACCTCTACTGGCTCGCGCTCGGCATCCTCGTGCTCGTCTACCTCGCGTGCCTGTGGCTCGAGCGCTCCCGGCTCGGGCACGTCGTCGCTGCCGCGCGGGAGAACGAGCTGCGCGTGACGGTGCTGGGCCTGCGGCCCTACCGCGTGCGCCTGTTCGTGTTCGCGGCGGCCGCCGTGCTCGGCGCGATCGCCGGCATGGGCTTCATGCTGCTGCAATCGAGCGCGACGCCGCGCATCTCGACCGCCGACTTCACCCTCACGCTCCTCGTCATCGTCGTGCTCGGCGGCGTCGGCTACCGCTGGGGCGCGATCGTCGGCGGCATCGTCTACACGCTGCTCGACCAGCGGCTGGCCGACCTCGCCTCCGCCGCCTGGATCCAGGGGCTGCCGGACGTGCTGCGGATCCCGCTCTCGGAGCCGCTCTTCCTCCTCGGCATGCTGTTCGTGCTCGTCGTGATGTTCGCCCCCGGCGGCATCGTCGGGCTCGCGCACCGCGTCTCGAGGCGACGCGGCGGCGCGCGCGACGCCACCCGGCCCGAGGCGCTGCAGGACGTGGAAGCCTAGGACGATGGCACGCGAAGCGCTCCCGCCCGGCCCCCACACGCCGGGCCCGCTCACGCTCGGCCGCTGGACGAGCGACCGCGCGGCGACCGAGCCCGCGCGGCCGGCGATCGTCGACCGCGGCGTGACGGTCTCCTACGGCGAGCTCGAGGCTCGCGCGGCCGCGCTCGCGCACGCGTTGGGCGAGGCGGGGCACGGGCGCGGGGCGCGCATCGCGACCGTCACGGGATCGACCGCCGACCAGGTGGTGCTGCTGTTCGCGTGCGCCAAGGCCGGCGCGATGCTCGTGCCGCTCTCGTGGCGCCTCACGGCGGGCGAGGTCGCGGCGCAGCTGCAGATCGCCGACCCCTCGCTGCTGCTCGTGGAGGACGACCACCGACCGGTCGCCGAGGCCGCGCTCGAGCGCCTGGCCGAGCAGCGCGTCCCGGGAGCGCTCCCGCCGCCCATGACGGCGCTCGGCGCGGCCGGAGTCGAGTCGCTCGTGCCGGCCGCCCGCGAGCGCGTCGCGCCCGGCGCGCCGGCGGACGACGACGGCCTGCTCATGCTCTTCACCTCCGGCACGACGAGCGCGCCGAAGGCCGTCGTGCTCACGCACGCGAACTGCGCGTGGGCGAACCTCGCCCTCTCGCGCGCGACCCCCATGACGCCCGACGACGTCGTGCTGCAGGTGCTGCCGCAGCACCACGTCGCGGGGTGGAACATCCAGCCGCTCCTGGCCTGGTGGGTCGGCGCGCGCGTCGTGCTCGAGCGCACGTTCGACGCCGGCCGGTCGCTCGCGCTCGTCGAGCGCCACCGCGTGACGGCCACGATGGGCGTGCCGACCGTCTACCGCGCGCTCGTGCAGCACCCCGACTTCGCCGCTCGCGACCTCTCGAGCCTGCGCACCGCGGTCGTCGGCGGCGGCATGCTCGACGAGCGCACCGCCGCGCGGCTGCGCGAGCGCGGCGTGCCCGTGCAGCAGGGCTACGGGCTCACCGAGGCCGCGCCCAACGTGACGATCTGCCGCGACGCCTCCGACGCCGGCACCGCCGGGCGGGCCTACCCGCACGTCGACCTCGCGCTGCTCGTCGACGACCGCGTCGAGCACGGCCCCGGTCGCGGCGAGCTGCTCGTGCGCGGGCCGAGCGTCTTCCAGGGCTACTTCCGCGATCCCGAGGCCACGGCCGCGGCGCAGCACGGGCCGTGGCTGCGCACGGGCGACCTCGTCGAGCGCGACGCGGCCGGCCGCATCCGCGTCGTCGACCGCGTCAAGGACATCGTGCGCTCCGGCGGGGAGTCGATCGCGCCGATCGAGGTCGAGCTCGCGCTGCTCGAGCACCCCGCCGTCGTCGACGCGGCGGTCGCGGGCGTCCCGAGCGAGCGCTGGGGCGAGGAGCTCGTGGCGTGGCTCGTGGTCTCCGATCCCGTCGACGACGAGGCGCTCGGCGCGCACCTCGAGGGCCGCATCGCCGGCTTCAAGCACCCAAAGCGCTACCTGCTCGTCGACGCGATCCCGCGCACCTCGAGCGGCAAGCCGCTGCGTCGCGCGCTCACCGCCGCCTTCGCGGCCTCGGGGGTGGGGGCGCCGTGAACGAGCCGAGGACGAAGCGCGGCGAGCAGACGAAGGCGAAGCTCCTCGCGGCCGCCGAGGACGTCTTCGCGGAGCAGGGCTACCAAGCCGCGTCGATCTCGCGCATCACCGAGCGCGCGCGCGTCGCGCAAGGCACCTTCTACCTGTACTTCGCGTCGAAGCTCGACCTGTTCGAGCAGCTCGTCGACGACCTCAACCGGCGCGTGCGCAAGGCGATGAGCGACGGCGCCGCGCGCGGCCGCAACCGCGCGGAGGCCGAGCGCGAGGGCTTCCGGGAGTTCTTCGCGTTCACGGCCGAGCACCCGGCGCTCTACCGCGTCGTGCGCGAGGCAGAGTACGTGTCGCCGGGCGCGATGCGGAGCCACTACGAGCGCATCGTCGAGGGCTACGTCGAGGGCCTCGAGCGCGCGAGGGCGGCCGGGGAGATCGGCGACGTCGACCCCGAGGTCGCCGCGTGGGCGCTCATGGGCATCGGCGAGATGATCGGGATGCGCTACGTGCTGTGGCCGACGGGGGAGACGGGGCCGTACGGCACGGGAGCGACCCCGGTGCCGGAGCCCGTCTTCGACGAGATGGTCGCGTTCGTGCAGCGCGCGCTCGGCACCGCACCGCAGGGACCAGCCGCCGCATCGGCGGCGCAGCATGCCGTCGCGAGCGCGACGGCGACCAAGGAGGACACATGAGCACGCTCGCCGGCCGCAGGGCCGTCATCACCGGCGGCGCCGCCGGCATCGGGGCCGCCATCGCCCGCTCGTTCGCCGCGGAGGGCGCAGCGGTCGTCATCGCCGACCGCGACGGTGCCGCTGCCGAGGCGCTCGCCGCCGAGCTCGGCGGCGAGGCGTGGGAGGTCGACCTCACCGACGTCGGCGCGCTCGAGTCGCTCGAGCTGCGCGCCGACATCCTCGTCAACAACGCGGGCATCCAGCGGGTCGCGCCGATCCACGAGTTCGAGCCCGAGATGTGGCGACGCATCCACACCCTCATGCTCGAGGCGCCGTTCCTGCTCATCCGCGCGGCGCTGCCCGGCATGGTCGAGCGCGGCTTCGGGCGCATCA
>JAPSIA010000210.1 GCA_031179215.1 Agrococcus sp. | reverse complement strand
CCCGTCGGCGCGCGTGCGCGCGACGACCGCGCGGAGCTCCTCGGGGTCGGTGATCGTCGACTCCGTGAGCGCCTCGAGCGGCGCGGCGAGCACCCGCTCGAGCAGCTCCTCGCGCCAGGCGAGGATGACGCGGCCCGCACTGCCGACGTGGAGCGGCTGGATGCGGCCCACGTACATCTCGCGCTTGAGGCCGTGGCGCGTCTCGGCGACGCCGACGCACACGCGCGCGCCGCGCTCGGCGATGAAGAAGCACGCCGTCTCCTCCGTCGCATCGCGCAGCGCGACGAGCTGCGGCGGCAGCAGGTCGCCGAGCGCTCGCGCGCGCACGGCGGGGCCCGCCCAGAACGCCATGCGAGCGCCGATCGAGTAGGCGTCGTTCACGCGGTCGAGGAAGCCGTGCTCGACGAGGTTGCCGAGCAGGCGGTGCGCCGTCGAGGCCGGGATCCCGGTCGCGCGGCGGATCTCGGCGGCCGTCATGCTCGGGCGCTCGAGGGTGAAGGCGTCGAGGATCGCGGTGATCTTCGCCAGGACGAGCAGCGGTGCGTCGGACACCCCTCGATCCTAGAGCCGCGACACGCCGCCGTGATCCCGCATCGTGGTCATTGCCCTACGATGTGGGAATCCGTGTCGCGCGAGCGCACATCGAATCCCTCAACGGAGAGGAAGCCCCATGGCTGACTGGTCCATCCTCGTGGTGGTGGGCGTCGCGATCGTCGCCGTCGTCGTGCTGATCGTGAAGCTCCACGTCAACCCCGTCATCGCGCTCGCCCTCGGCGCCGCCGCGATCGGCCTCGGCAGCGGGCTCGGCCCGGTCGCGACGGTCGAGACGATGGCCACCGGCTTCGGCGACACGATGGCCGAGGCGGGGCTGCTCATCGCGTGGGGCGTGCTCATCGGCTCGCTGCTGAACCGCATGGGCGCGGTCGAGCGACTCGTGCACGCGCTCCTGCGTGCCTTCGGCCCGAAGGGCGTGCCGTACGCGATCGGCATCTCCTTCGCGACCTACCTGCAGACGATCTTCATCGACGTCATGATCGTGATCGCCGCGCCGCTCGCGCGCCGCATCGCGCCGCGGCTGGGCAAGGCCGGCACGGGCATCATGGCGACGATGTTCGCCATCAGCCTCGAGACGGGCATCGCGCTCATGGTGCCGGGCATCGGCGCCGTCATGATCGCCGCGAGCCTCGGCATCCCGCTCGGCCAGATGATGCTGTTCGGGCTCGTCGTCGTGGTGCCGACCGTCATCATCTCGATCCTGCTCATGACGATCGCGCTGCGCGCCGGCTTCTGGAAGCCCGAGACCGACGAGCAGGAGGTCATCGACGACTCGAACGCGGCGAGCACCCCGCGCTCGGTCGCCGGGGCCACGAGCGCCGTGCCCGTGCAGCCCAGCGGCAGGCGCGGCGGGGACGGCACGGTGCTGCAGGCCGAGGCGGCGGTCGAGACCACGACCGACCGCTCGCCGGATCGCTCGGACCGCCTGCCCCTCATCGTGCTGTTCGGCCCGCTGCTCGTCGCGCTCGCGCTCATCGCGGCGGGCGCCGTCCTCGACATCCTCGAGATCGAGGTGCCCGCGATGCAGTTCCTCGGCTCGCCCAACATCGCGCTGCTGCTCGGCGTGATCGGCACGGCGCTCGTCGGCCGGTGGGCGATCGGCGGCAAGGAGCTCGAGCGGGCCCTCGTGCACGGCTTCAAGGATGCGGGCCAGATCTTCGCCCTCACGGGCGTCGGCGGTGCCCTCGCCGCCATCATCGCCGCGGGCGAGCTCGGCGACCTCCTCACGGGCTACTTCGGCGCCTCGGCGTTCGCGCCCATCCTGCTCGTGTGGGTCATCGCGGCGATCCTGCACGTCGCGGTGGGCTCCGTGACGCTCTCGGCGATGAC
>JAPSIA010000087.1 GCA_031179215.1 Agrococcus sp. | reverse complement strand
GAAGGACGTCCGCACGTACGGCGCGGGCATCAGCATCACCGCCAACGGCCTCGCAGCGCTCGACGAGCTCGGCGTCGGCGACCGGGTGCGCGAGATCGCGGTGCGGCAGCTGCCCGAGGGCGTCTACACCGACCAGGGCACGCCGCTGCAGGAGGGCTTCCACGCCGACTCGAGCGCCGTGCACGCCATCCACCGCGGCACGCTGCTCGAGATCCTGCGCGGCGACCGCGTCGTCGAGACGGGCATGCGCGTCGTGTCGGCGACGGATGCGACGGAGACGTCTCGCGCGTCCGTCACGATCGAGCACGGCGCCGCGGACCCGGATTCGGCCGATGCGCGCGCCGAGCGCGAGCGGCGACGCGATCGCGCGCGCGGCACGAAGCTCGGCCGGCGCCTGCACCGCCTCGTCGAGCCGGGCGACGATCCGATCGACCGCAAGGCGGAGGCGCGCGCGGCGAAGGCGCACGTGCGGGCGGTCGAGGCGGCTCGCTTCGAGCGGCTCGAGGCGGACCTCGTCGTCGGGGCCGACGGCATCGACTCCGCCGTCCGCAGGGCGCTGTGGCCCAAGGCGCGCACCGACTACTCGGGCGCGAGCGCATGGCTCGGCGTCGTGCAGGCCGGCGCCGACTCGCCCGGCGGCACGCGCCAGTACCTCGGTCGCGGCGCGGAGTTCGGCATGGAGCCGATCGACGGCGGCCGCGTCTACTGGTGGGGCATGGCGCTCGCCCGTATGGGCGGTCGCGCCGATGACGAGCTCGCCGCTGCCCTCGGGCAGTTCGACGACTGGGCGCCGGATGTGCGCGCGCACATCGCGGCGACCGGCCACTCGGCGCTCATCCGCCGCGACCTGTGGTCGCTCGCGACGCGGCTGCGCTCCTACCATCGCCCCGGCGTCGTGCTGCTGGGCGATGCCGCGCACGCGATGCTCCCCACGCTCGGCCAGGGCGGCAACAGCGCGTTCGAGGACGCCGCGACGCTCGGCATCCTGCTCGAGGACCACGCGCTCGAGCAGGCGCTCGTCGAGTACGACCGCGAGCGCGTCGCGCGCACGCAGCGCCTCCAGCGGCTCTCGCAGCGCCTGGCCCGCAGCGCGACCCGCACTCGAGCGCCGTGGCTCGTCGCCGCGCGCAACGGCCTCGCGAACCTCGTGCCGTCGCTCGCGAGCGAGATCGCGCGCGACTGGACGCTCGCATGGCGCTCGCCGCGGCACACGAGCTGACGAGGCGCGGATGCGTGGCGCGGCACTGGGGGACAACCGCGCACAGGCGATGGGGACTTCTCCCCATCGACGTTCCCTAGGAACGCGTCGTACCGTGCTCATGTAGCCCGGCTGGGGCCCCGCGAGGGGAATCGGGCTGTGACAGGGTTCCGACGCTGCGGCGACGGGATGCAGAGGGAGTCCCGCTGCATGGACGGGGCGATGCGCGGCACCAGATGCCGTCCTTTTCGGGAGGCGGGCTCGACCACGACTGGTCGGGCCCCCTTTCGCGTTCGGGCTAGCGCTCGACCGCGCGCTCCGCGAGCAGCATCGGGAAGACGAGCTCCCGGTTGAGCGGCGCCTCCGACTCGTCGTCGACGCCCGTCGCGGGGTCGATCCAGCGCGCCGCCTCGATCTCGGCGCGCGGCTCGGGTTCGATCGCCGCGCGCGATCGGAACACGCTCGCCCGCAGGACGAAGCCGGCCTCGTTGGCAGCGCGGGACTCGAACTCCCCCATCGCCTCGAGCTCCTCGGGCGCGAGCTCGACGCCGAGCTCCTCGAGCACCTCGCGCGCCGCGCACACCGCAGCCGCCTCGCCCGGCTCCGGCTTGCCGCCGGGCAGCATCCACGCGCTCGTGCCGCGCTTGCGCACGGTGAGGACCGCGCCGTCCGCGCGCTCGAAGCAGACCGCCGATACGGTGATGACGCCCATGCGACAAGGCTAGGCGCCGGTCACGGGCGGATGCGCCATCGAGGGGAGTTCTCCCCATGGCGCTCGGAGGATCGTCCGCGTACCGTGATCTCGGTGGCTCGAGGTGAGTCATCATCAAGACTTCGAAGAAGGGGTGATCGCATGAGCGACTTCGGTGCTTCCTATGCCGAGATGGAGTCCGTGGCGGGCAAGCTCGACACGGGCAAGGAGGACATCTCGGGTGTCCTGAAGGACCTGAAGAGCCAGGTGGACACGCTGCTGGGCGAGGACTTCAAGACCCAGCACGCGTCGGGCAAGTTCGGCGAGGGCTACGAGGAGCTGACGACGGGCCTCGAGCAGGCCATCGAGGGCATCTCGGACATGGGCGAGGCGCTGCGCGGCATGATGCAGGCGATCCAGTCGCTCGACGAGCAGATGGCGGGCAGCTGACCCCTGCCTGCAGCGGATGGCGGGCGTGAGCGCCCGCCATCCGCCATGCCCGACGATCCGACGACGAGAGGAGCACGCTGTGGACATCATGCTCGACCTGGAGCGGCTGACGAGCGCCCGCACGAGCCTAGGCAGCGCGATCGACCGCTTCACGACCGCGAGCTCGTTCAACAACGACCTCGAGCGCGCCGTCGCGAACCCCGACGACCGCGACGAGCTGCGCCGCAAGGTGGGCGACTTCGAGTCGGACTGGAACGACCGCCGGGAGGATCTCACCGCGATGCTCACGGAGATCCATGGCGGCCTCGACACGATCATCACGGAGTGGGATCGGTGGGACACCGAGACCGCCGCTGAGCTCGAGGCATCCTCCGAGGGAGCGCGGTGACCGTGACGTACCGGTCGCCGAACAGGGGCTACGCGCTCCGAGAGCTCGAGGGCAACCCCGACAAGATCGCCGAGGACGCCGCGAGCTTCCTCGCGCTCGCCGGGGACCTCGACGCGCTGCAGGTCGAGCTGCAGGCCATCGCCGACTCGAGCGTGCACCGATCCAAGGGCACCGACGCCCTCGCGGAGCTCGCCGCCAAGGCGAAGCCGGAGGTGGAGAAGGCGGCGACGCGCTACCGCGGCACCGGTGACGCGCTCGCGATCTACGCGCCTGCGCTGCGTGCCGCGAAGGGGTGGATCGCCGACAACAAGGAGGCGATCGAGGCCGCCGAGCGCGACTACCAGGACGCGGTCGGCGCCGCGGAGCGTGCCAGGGACGACCAGGAGTCGCTGCTGCGGGTGTGGGTCTGGGAGGACGACCCGACCGACGCGCAGAAGTCGGCGGCCGCGAGCGCCGTCTCGAGCGCCGAATCCGCCGAGACGGCCGCCAAGGCGCTGCGCGACCGCAAGTGGGAAGCGTTCGAGACCACGTTCAAGACCTGGTCGGACGCCTACGACGACGCCGTCGACGGCGTGGACGGGGCGATCGAGGCCGCCGGCAACGACGACGGCTTCTGGGAGGGCTTGGCCGACTTCCTCGACATCCTCGGATGGGTCGTGGCCGGCCTCGCGATCGTCGCGCTGTTCATCTCCGGCCCCATCGGCGCACTCGTCATGGCCCTCGTCGTCATCGGGTCGCTCGTGCTGCTCGCGGGCAAGATCGCGCAGTACGCGACCGGCCGGACCACGCTGCTCGACCTGGGGCTGGCCATCTTCTCGGTCGTCACGCTCGGCGCGGGCGGCGCGATCGCGCGCATCGCGAGCAAGGCGGCGCCCTCGTTCGGCGCAGTGGTCGCCTCGACGCGGACGGCCGCTCGTGGTGCGATCCGCAGCGGCATGAGCGGTGCCACGCGCAATCCGCTCACGTGGCACCGGCCGCTCAGCAATCCCGTGCGCGCGTGGTCGCAGGCTCGTGCTGCGACGCCCAAGCCCGGTCACCTCGCGCCGGGCGGACTGCGCGCGACCTTCGCCGACTCCGTGCGATTCGGCGGGCCGTCGACGGGCCGGACGCTGCACTTCCTGCAGGCAGCCCGCGGCAACCTCGGCGCCTACCCCTCGGTGGTCGCGTCGATCGACGACATGGTCGCGAAGGTGACGCCGAGCGTCAGCGGGCAGATCGCGAACTCCACGGTCTGGGGACTCGGCACGGCGGGCACCGCGGCAGGGCTGAGCCTGCCGATGTGGCAGCCGACGCCTGACCCGGTGCCGAACCTGTGAGCATCGCGCCCGTCCCGACCGTGCCCCGCTCCAGGTCCGAGCGGGCGTTCATGGTCGTGGTGATGCTCGCCGCAGGCCAATTCTTCTGGGTGTTCGTCACGGGCTTGTTCGCCGGCGGCCAGTTCCACGCCGACGAGTGGCCCCGGTGGGACCCCGTCGCGCCCTGGCCCGTGCTTCCGATCCCGGCGTGGCTCACCACCGGGCTCGGCTGCGCGGCGACCGTCGCCGCGGTGCTCATGGTGCGCCGCCCGCGGCAGCACGCCGAGCTCCCGGTGCTGGTGCACCTGCTCGTGCTGACCCTCCTGCTGCTCGTCGGGCTGCCGGTGCTCCTCGCCGCGCTCTACGGGCAGGACGACGCGCTCGCGGCTCACTGGGCCGCGGCCGTGCCGCAGGCGGTCACCGTCGTGGCCATCGCGGTGCGCATCGCGCTCACGGCACGGCGGCGCAGGGGCGAGGTGCGATCGTGAGCCTTCGAGCAGAGCTCGAGGGCGCACCGCCGCGCGGATTCCGGCTCGCGTTCCCGCCGGGGTGGCGGCACTACCCCGTCGACGAGCGAGGCAGGGCCGCGATGCTGCGCGACGTCACGGAGCGCTCCAAGGCGGCGGGCCGCCCGGACCTCGACGCTGCGCTGCGGCGGCGGGTGCGCGACCAGTTCGAGGCGCTGCGGCGCACGCGCGGTGTCGCGATGTACGTGCCGGGGGAGGGTGCCTCCAGCGAGAGCGGCATGCCGATGTCCATGGTCGCCTCGCGCTGGCTCGCGGAGGGCGGGCGCGCGTTCGAGGAGGACGTGCGCGCACGCGCCGGCGCCGAGGTGCTGCGCATCGAGCTGCCGCACGGCGTCGTGCTGCGCTGGGTGCAGGATCGCGACGGAGCGACCACCCGCGAGGGGGTGCTCACCCGCACCGTGTCCTACGTCTATGCGGAGCCCGGCGAGCAGCCGCGACGCGGCGTGCTGCTGACCGCGGGGATCCTGCACCTGGGCACCGACGAGACCGAAGCCGCGACCGCGGCCATGGTGGAGCTGGCCGACGCGATCGTGGAGACGTTCCGATGGAGCTGAACCCCGGGGAGGCGGCGTTCGACGCCGACGTCGACCGCTGGGTGCCCGTGCCGCTGGAGTTCCCCGCGCGCGAGTGGCAGACGCCGACGGCGTGGGCGCGAGCCGTGACGGAGGACCTCGCGCCGTTCTGGGACCTGAACCGGCTGCAGCGCGCCGATCTCGCCCACATGGCGCTCGCCGTCGCATCCACCGACCCGCCGCTGCCTGGCGCGATCGCCCGCTTCTGGCACCTGCCCGTCGTGCCCGACGTCTCGCGCGTCGTGCACGCCTACGCCGAGCCGCTCGATCCCGAGTGGACCGAGCACCTCCAGGAGTGGTCGACGGACGGCTACGAGGGCGCCGTCCACCAGCGCTCCGAGGAGCTCGAGTCCACCGTCTACGCGCGGCTGTTCCGCACCGCGGCGCTCTGGCCCGTCCCGGGAGCGACCGACGGCGCTGCGGCGGCGGTGCTGCGCGTGCTCGGCGAGATCGAGGACATGATCGTCGTCGTCGAGATCCTCGACATGGACATCACGGTCGCGGCGCGGCTCCTCGGCCCCGCGACCGAGCTCGCCGAGTCCATCCGGCTCGGCACCCCGCTCGACTGAGCGGCACGAGCGCTCTCGCGAGGCGACTGCCCGCG
Source organism: Agrococcus sp. (assembly GCA_031179215.1). GTDB lineage: Bacteria > Actinomycetota > Actinomycetes > Actinomycetales > Microbacteriaceae > Agrococcus. The sequence continues at coordinate 2,972 of JAPSIA010000087.1, read as the reverse complement.
GCCGCGCCTACCCCGCGTGCCGGCTGATGAGCTTCGAGAGCAGGATCGCCGAGGTCGTGTGGTCGACGGAGGCCGCCGCGCGCACCTTCTCGAGCGCCTCCTCGAAGGCGATGACGTCGCGCGCGCGCATCATGACGATCGCGTCCGCCTTGCCGGTGACGGTGCTCGCCTCGATGACCTCCGGCACCCCCGCGAGCATCCGCTTGAGATCGGCGGGGGAGACCGTGCCGCGGCAGAAGAGCTCGACGTACGCCTCGGTCGCGAGGCCCTCGACCTTCGGGTCGATCTGCACCGTGAAGCCGCGGATGACGCCGTCGGCGACGAGGCGATCGATGCGGCGCTTCACCGCCGAGGCGGAGAGCCCCACCTCCGCGCCGATGTCGGCGTAGCCCGCGCGGGCGTTCAGGCGCAACTGGTCGATGATGCCGTGGTCGATGCGGTCCATATGCACGAATCTATGGCGTGATCGGCCCGATACGCAAAGGAAGTGCGTCTGAGCCCGAGCAATTGCGTCGATTCGTTGCGACGATCGAAGCATGCAGCAGGAGACGACCACCGAGCGGCCGACCGCGCCCGAGACGACGACGCACGCCAGGACCGCAGCCAGCGCGCCCGAGCGGATCGCGCAGCACAAGACCGTGCTCATGTGCCGCCCCGAGCACTTCACGGTGAGCTACGCGATCAACCCGTGGATGGATCCGACCAAGCCCACGAGCACCGACGTCGCGCTCGCGCAGTGGCAGTCGCTGCACGACGCCTACGTCGCCCTCGGCTACGACGTCGAGCTCATCGACCCCGTCGCGGGGCTCGACGACATGGTCTACGCCGCCAACGGCGGCTTCACGCTCGACGGCAAGGCCTACGGCGCGAAGTTCGCCTTCGCCGAGCGCGTGCCGGAGGGCCCGGCGTACATGGCGTGGTTCGAGGCGCACGGCTTCGAGGTGCACGAGCCCGAGCACGTCAACGAGGGCGAGGGCGACATGCTGCTCTCGAGCGGCGCGATCCTCGCCGGCCACGGCTTCCGCACGAGCCTGGAGTCGCACGACGAGCTGCGCCGCATCTTCGATCGCGAGGTCGTGAGCCTGCGCCTGGTCGATCCCCGGTTCTACCACCTCGACACCGCGATGGCGATCCTCGACGAGTCGACGATCGCCTACTTGCCCGCGGCGTTCGACGACGCGAGCAGAGCGGAGCTCGAGCGCCGCTACCCCGACGCGATCCTCGTCGACGAGGCCGACGCATCGGTGCTCGGCCTCAACTCCTTCGGCGACGGGCGCACCATGGTCATCGCCGAGCGCGCGACCGGCTTCGCGCGCCAGCTCGCCGAGCGCGGCTTCGAGACCGTCGGGCTCGACCTGTCGGAGCTGCTGCTGGGCGGCGGCGGCATCAAGTGCTGCACGCTGGAGCTGCGGCGATGAGGGAGGCGCACATGACCACGATGCAGACCGGGTCGCTCGGGGATGTCGGCACGACGCCCGCGACCGCCGCGGCGATCGAGCAGGTCGAGGCGCACGCTGCGCACAACTACCACCCGCTGCCGGTCGTCGTGGAGGAGGCCTCGGGCGCGTGGGTGACCGACGTCGACGGGCGCCGCTACCTCGACTGCCTCGCGGCGTACTCGGCGGTGAACTTCGGCCACGGCAACCCGCGCCTGATCGCGGCGGCGCACGCGCAGCTGGATCGCGTGACGCTCACGAGCCGCGCCTTCCACTCCGCCGCGCTCGGCCCCTTCGTCGAGGCGCTCGCCGCGCTCGCGGGCAAGGACATGGTGCTGCCCATGAACACGGGCGCCGAGGCGGTCGAGTCGGCCATCAAGGTCGCGCGTCGCTGGGCCTACGAGGTCAAGGGCGTGCCGGCCGGCCAGGCCGAGATCATCGTGATGGAGGGCAACTTCCACGGGCGCACGACGACGATCGTCTCGTTCTCCGACGACCCCGACGCCACGACGGGCTACGCCCCCTTCACGCCCGGCTTCGTGCGCGTGCCCTTCGGCGACGCCGCGGCGCTCGAGGCCGCGATCGGGCCGCGCACTGCGGCGGTGCTGCTCGAGCCGATCCAGGGCGAGGCGGGCATCAACGTGCCGCCGCCGGGCTACCTGCGGGCCGTGCGCGAGATCACCGCGCGCGAGCGCGTGCTCATGATCGCCGACGAGATCCAGTCGGGGCTCGGTCGCACGGGCGCCACGTTCCAGTGCGACAACGAGGGCGTCGTGCCCGACGTGTACCTGCTGGGCAAGGCCCTCGGCGGCGGCGTGGTGCCGGTCTCGGCGGTCGTGGCGGATCGCGACGTGCTCGGGGTGCTCACGCCCGGCTCGCACGGCTCGACGTTCGGCGGCAACCCGCTCGCGGCGGCGGTCGGGCTCGAGGTCGTGCGGATGCTCGCCGAGGGCGAGATGCAGGCGCGCGCCCGCGAGCTCGGCGCTCGCCTCCACGCGGGCCTCAGCGCGCTGATCGGCCACGGCGTCACGGCGGTCCGCGGCGCGGGGCTGTGGGCCGGCATCGACATCGACCCGGCCGTCGGCACGGCGCGCGACGTGTGCCTGCGGCTGCTCGAGCGCGGGATCCTCGCGAAGGACACGCACGGCCAGACGGTGCGGCTCGCCCCGCCGATCGTGATCGACGAGGCGGACCTCGACCTGCTCGTGCGCGAGTTCCGCGCCGCGGTCGGCGCGTAGCGGCGACAGCGCGGCCCTCGCGCCGCATCGGGACCCCTCCCGCCCGACGGGACCCGGTGCACCGGGTCCGGTCGGGCGGAAGGGGTCCGGATGCCGCGGCGCCAGGGGAGCGGTCGCTACGGCTCGGGCGTCACGCGCATGGGGTCGGCCCCCTCGGTCGCGCCCTGCGCCGCGTCGCCCATGTCGGGGCTGATGAGGCCGAACAGGTTGCCGTCCGGGTCGCGCAGGTAGCCCAGGCGTCCGACGCCCGGGACGTCCTCGAGCTCCATCTGCGCGGTCGCGCCGAGCTCGAGCGCCT
>JAPSIA010000209.1 GCA_031179215.1 Agrococcus sp. | reverse complement strand
GTAGCGCTCGACCGCCGAGGCGAGCCGGATGTGCAGCGTGCCGATCTCGCCCTCGGGCAGCGGCGCACCGTCGTCGCCGCGCACGACCGCCTCGACGCCGTCGAACGGCGTCAGGCGCGTGCCGTCGCCCTCGTCGCTGTAGCCGATGAAGCCGATCTCGCTCGCGCCGTAGTAGCTGCGCAGGCGGGCGCGCGGCGCCGCCGCGAGGAAGGCCCGCCGGATGTGCTCGCTCTGGTTCGCGCCGCCCGTGATGACCCAGCGGAGCGCATCGAGCGCGCGGCTGTCGCGGGCGGCGGCGGCGAGCGCGAGCAGCATCGAGGGCACGCCCACGAAGCGCTCGATCCCGTGCCGCTCGATCGCGCGCACCGCGGCGCCCGCGTCGAAGCGCGACTGCAGGTGGAGCGACCCGCCCGTCGCGAGCACCTCGACGAGCGCGTAGAGCGTGAGGCTGTAGGAGACGGGGCCCGGCGCGATCGTCTGCACGCCCTCGCTCGCGAACAGGTAGCGACGACTCACGCCGACGTTGATGTCCCAGCTCCCGCGCGAGCGCAGGAAGCCCTTCGGCGCCTCGGTCGTGCCCGAGGTGAACAGCAGCAGGAACGGCTCGTCGCGCGGTCGCACCTCGGGTCCCATCGAGGCGGGGGCAGTGGCCGCGAGCGCGTCGAAGCGCTCGAGCGGCACCGCCGTGCCGTGCCAGCCGCGCGCCTCGGCGCGCTCGAGCCCGGCGAGCGCTCGCTCGAGCTCGGCGTCGTCGGTGATCACGAGCGCGGGGTCGACGCGCCGGATGGTCGAGAGCCGGTGCTCGAGCGGCCACAGAGGATCGAGCACGGCCACGACCGCCCGGAAGGACGCGACCCCCGCGACGAGCCGGCCGACGTCGATCGCTCGAGCGAGCGAGACCGCGATGATCGGCACGCCGCCCGTCTCCGGGTCGGCGGCGCTCGCGGGCCGGTCGTGCAGCAGCGACTCGACGCCGGAGCGCACGCGCGCGCACGCCTGCGCGAGCTCGCCGTAGGTGAGGCGCTCGCCGTCGCCCGCGAGCGCGAGCCTGCCGGGATCCGTCTCGGCGAGCTCGATGATCGTGCGGGTGAAGACCACCCCTCGAGTCTAGGGACGACGCCTCGCGCTGTCGCGGCTCCGCTGGCGCCGGCCCCGCCGCATCCCCTAGCGTCGGCGGCGGAAGGAGCACGACGATGATCCCCACGACGACCGCCCACGCGGGCCTCGCGCTGCCGGTGCTCGGCTTCGGCACCTACCGGCTCAGGGGCCACGCCGGCACGGCAGCGATCCGGCACGCGATCGAGGCCGGGTACGCGCTGCTCGACTCGGCGTGCAACTACGAGAACGAGGGATCCGTCGGAGCGGCCGTGCGCGCATCGCTCGAGCGCGGCCGTGCTCGCGACGAGCTCATCGTCACCTCGAAGCTTCCCGGCCGCCACCACGAGCGCGAGGCCGCGATCGCCACGATCGAGGAGAGCGTCGCGCGCACGGGGCTCGACGCGCTCGACCTCTACCTCATCCACTGGCCGAACCCCGCGATCGGCCGGTACGTCGAGGCGTGGCGGGCGCTCATCGAGGCGAAGGAGCGAGGGCTCGTGCGCGCGATCGGCGTCTGCAACTTCCTGCCGGAGCACCTCGATCGGCTGCAGCGCGAGACCGGCGTGATGCCCGAGGTCAACCAGATCGAGCTGCACCCGTGGTTCCCGCAGGAGGAGCAGGTCGCGTACGACCGCGAGCACGGCATCATCACGCAGGCGTGGAGCCCGCTCGCGCGCGGCGCGCTCCTCCGGGAGACGGAGATCGTGCGCATCGCGGAGGCGCACGCGGCGACGCCAGGGCAGGTCGTGCTCGCGTGGGGGATCGCGCGCGGCGTCGTGCCGATCCCGAAGGCCGCGTCGGTCGAGCGGCAGCGCGAGAACCT
>JAPSIA010000020.1 GCA_031179215.1 Agrococcus sp. | reverse complement strand
GAGGTCGCCGTCGTTGAAGAACTTCAGGGTCTTCTCAACGGCGGCCATGAAGTCATCGGCCGAGCCGATGTCGTTCACAGCGACCTGCTTGGGAGCCGTGGTCGTTGCAGTGGTCATAGAGTTCAAGATGCCTTTGATGGGGGATGTCGGGCCGGCGGGCATGCGGATGCATCGTCGGCGATTCGGAGTGGTCGTGCGTCACACGCGTGACCGGGCAAGCCTACACCCGGCTCGGAGGGGCAGACAACCGACGAGACGCCGGTGCCGCGCCCGGACGGGCGACGGCACCGGCGTCGCGGCGAGGAGGATCGGGCCTCAGCCCTGCGCTCCCCCGCGCAGCACGGCTGCGCGGAGCGTGTCGAGGCCGACGCCGCCGATGTTGAGCACGCGCATGTGGAAGCGCTTGAGGTCGAACGCATCGCCCTCCGCCTCCGCGGCGGCATCGCGGATCTGCTCGAAGATGCGCTGGCCGATCTTGTACGAGGGCGCCTGGCCGGGCCAGCCGAAGTAGCGGTTCACCTCGAAGCGCACGAACGGCTCGTTCATGTTGACGTTCTGCTTCATGAACTCGAACGCGTAGTCGAAGTCCCACTCCCCCGTGCCATCGAGGCGCGGCTTGCGCAGGTGCACGCCGATGTCGAGCACGACGCGCGCGGCGCGCATCCGCTGCCCGTCGAGCATGCCGAGCCGGTCGGCGGGGTCATCGAGGTAGCCGAGCGACTCCATGAGGCGCTCGGCGTAGAGCGCCCAGCCCTCGGCGTGGCCCGACGTGCCGGCGAGGGCGCGGCGCCACAGGTTGAGCTCCCGGCGGTTGTAGGTCTGCTGCGCGATCTGCAGGTGGTGGCCGGGCACGCCCTCGTGGTAGACGGTCGTGAGCTCGCGCCACGTGTCGAACTCGGTGATGCCCTTCGGCACCGACCACCACATGCGGCCGGGGCGCGAGAAGTCGTCGGCGGGGCCGGTGTAGTAGATGCCGCCCGTCTCGGTCGGCGCGATCATGCACTCGAGCGCCTTGATGGGCTCGGCGATGTCGAAGTGCGTCCTGCCGAGCTCCTCGATGGCCTGGTCGCTCGTGCGCTGCATCCACTCGCGGAGCGCCTCGGTGCCGTGGAGCTTCCGGCTCGCGTCGCCGTCGAGGTGCTCGATCGCCTCCTGCACGCTCGCGCCCGGCTTGATCTCGTCGGCGACCGCCTCCTGCTCGCTGCGCATGCGGTCGAGCTCCTCGATCCCCCACGCGTACGTCTCGTCGAGGTCCACCTCCGCGCCGAGGAACCGGCGCGACATGAGCGAGTAGAACTCGCGCCCCACGGCGTCGACGGGGTTGGCGGATGCGGCGAGCTCCTCGCGCAGGAACGTCGCGAAGCGCTCGTGCGCCTCCGTCGCCTGCACCGCAGCGGTCGCGAGATCGCGACGCAGCGACTCGGGCAGCTCGCTCCCGCCCGCCCTCGCGCCGCTCGCGAAGTCGTGGAAGAAGCCCTTGCCCGCGCCGTAGTCGGCGTACTGCTCGAGCACGTTGTCGATCTGGCGCGCAGCGGGCGTGTTGCCGCTCGCGATGCCCGCGCGCAGCGACGCGATGTAGCCCTCGATGGCGCCGGGCACGTTGCGCATCCGCTGCGCGATGTCGTCCCAGTCGTGCTCGGTGGCCGTGGGCATGACGTCGAAGATGTCGCGGATGGCGGTCGCGGGGCTCGCGAGGTTGTTGAGGTCGCGATCGCCCCAGCCCGCGGCGTCGATGTCGAGCTCGAGGCGCAGCTCGCGCGCGAGGTCGGTCTTGGTGACCCAGTCGATGTCGTCGGCGGGCTCTGCCGCCTCGAGCCTCGCGAGCACGTCGCGGGCGAGCTCCGCCATGGCCTGGCGGCCCTCGGGCGAGTAGTCGCCGTAGCCGGCCTTGTCGCCCTCGAGCCCCGTCCAGACGTTGAGCTCGGGGTTCAGCACGGCGGCGCGGTGGACGTAGTCCTCGGCGATGCGGTCGATGTCGGTCTGCGGGCGCGACGGTGCGCCGACGGTCTGGTCTGTCATGCTCCCCAGCCTAGGGCCGACCGCGGCGCGCGCCGATCAGGCCAGGCGGCCGATGACCTCGCGCTCGAACAGCTCCATGCCGGTGCGGTCGTGGGCGACGTCGGGCATGTAGGCGATGAGCGTGCCGAGGCCCGCGTCGCGCAGGGCGCCGACGTGGTCGAGGAGCTGCTGCGGCGTGCCGATGACGGCGCCCTTCGTGGAGAAGCCCGTGCCGGCGTGCTCGGCGGGCAGCGCCCGGTCGGCGCGCGCGTTGACCTCCTCGACGACGCGGCGGGCCTCGGCCTCGTTCTCGCGCACGACGACGTTGAGGTTCGTCGTCAGCCGCACCGCGGCGGGGTCGCGGCCCTCGCGATCGAGGTGGCGCAGCAGGACGTCGCGCTTCTGCTTGAAGGTCTCGAGCCTGCCGCCGCCGAAGTTCGTCGCGTCGCCCCACTTCGCGGCGTAGCGCAGCGTGCGCTGCTCGCCGCCGCCGGCGATCCAGGTCGGGATGCGCGGCCGCCCGTCGACGCCGCGCTGCAGCGGCTGCGGGCTGCAGATCGCGCCGTCGACGGTGAACGTCTCCGACTCGAGCGTCGCCTCGCCGTCGGCCCACAGTCGCTGGATGATCTGCACCCCGTCGCGCAGCGCCGAGATGCGCTCGCCGACGCCCGGGAAGCCGTAGCCGTACGCGCGCCACTCGTGCTCGTACCAGCCGGCGCCGATGCCGAACTCGACGCGACCGCCGGAGATGACGTCGACGGTCGCCGCGACCTTCGCCATGTACGCGGGGTTGCGGTAGCCGATGCACGTGCACATCTGGCCGAGCCGCACGCGCTCGGTCGAGGCGGCGAGCGCGGCCATGAGCGACCACGCCTCGTGCGTGGCCTCCATCGTCGGCTGCGGCGTCGTGTGGAAGTGGTCGTAGACCCATACCGACGCCCAGGCGCCCGCATCCGCCGCTCGCGCGACCTCGAGCATCCGCCGCCACTGCTCGGCCGGCTCGATGCCGACGAGGTCGAGGCGCCAGCCCTGCGGGATGAACAGGCCGAACTGCAGTGCGTCAGTGCTCATGCCGCCAGGCTAGCCTGCGACATCCCCCGCGACCTGCGGCCGGGCGCTGCTGTGCAGGCGACCTCCGCGCAGCACCGCACGCTCGTGGCTCAGTGCGCGGCGGCGTCCCAGTTGGCGCCGACGCCGACCTGCACGTCGAGCGGCACCGAGAGCTCGGCGGCACCGCCCATCTCCTCGCGCACGATCGCCTCGAGCGCCTCGCGCTCCCCCGTCGCGACCTCGAACACGAGCTCGTCGTGCACCTGCAGCAGCATGCGCGAGCCGAGCCCCTCCTCGGTGATGCGGCGGTCGATCGCGAGCATCGCGCGCTTGATGATGTCGGCGGCGGAGCCCTGGATCGGCGAGTTGAGCGCCGCGCGCTCCGCGTTCTCGCGCAGCACGCGGTTCGAGGAGGCGAGGTCGGGGAACGGCCGGCGACGACCGTAGATCGTGGTCGTGTAGCCGTCCTCCTTGGCCTGCTGCACGACGCCGCGGAGGTAGTCGCGGATCCCGCCGAAGCGCTGGAAGTAGTCGAGCATGAGCTGCTTGGCCTCGGCCTGCGAGATGCGCAGCTGCTTCGAGAGCCCGAACGCGCTCAGGCCGTAGGCGAGCCCGTAGCTCATCGCCTTGACCTTCACGCGCTGCAGCGCCGTCACCTCGCTCGGGTCGACGCCGAAGATGCGGCTGCCGACGAAGCGGTGCAGGTCCTCGCCCGAGTTGAAGGCCTCGATGAGCCCCTCGTCGCCCGAGAGGTGCGCCATGATGCGCATCTCGATCTGCGAGTAGTCGGCGGTCAGCATCGTCTCGAAGCCCTCCCCGTGCACGAACGCCGAGCGGATCTCGCGGCTGACCTCCGTGCGGACGGGGATGTTCTGGAGGTTGGGGTCGTTCGAGGAGAGTCGACCGGAGGCGGAGCCCGTCTGGTCGTAGCGCGTGCGGATGCGGCCGTCGGGGTGGATCGCCTTCAGGAGCGTCTCGATGATCTGCGCGAGCTTCGTCGTCTCGCGATGCTGCAGCAGGAGGCCCAGGAAGGGGTGCGGATTCGTCTCCTGCAGGTCGGCGAGCGCCTGCGCGTCGGTCGAGTACCCCGTCTTCGTCGCGCGGGTCTTCGGCATCTGCAGCTCGTCGAACAGCACCGCCTGGAGCTGCTTGGGGCTGCCGAGGTTCACCTCGCGGCCGATCTCGGCGTACGCGGCCTCGGCGTGGAGCGCGGCCTGCTCGCGCATCGCCGCGTGGATGCGCTGGAGCACGTCGCGGTCGATCGCGACGCCCTGCCGCTCCATGCGGGCGAGCACGGGCGTGAGCGGCAGCTCGATGCGGTCGAACACGCCGAGCGTGCCCTCGTCGACGCGCGTGCGCTGGGCGCGGGCGAGCTCGCCCGTGAGCCACGCCACCGTGGCGACCTGCTCGGGGTCGACCGCCGGCACGAGCTGGTTGGGGTCGGGCGTCGGCAGCGGCGCACCGAGCAGCGCCTCGGTCTGCCAGTCGAGCTCGAAGGTCTTCGGCGGCGCGGTCGGCGTCGTCATCCACGCGAGGATGCGCGTGTCGTGCACGACGCCGCCGATCTCGAGGCCTGCGCGCTCGAGCGCCTTGATGACGACCTTCGCGTCGTGCACCGCCTTGGGCGCATCCGATGCCAGCCAGCGCTTGAAGCCGACGTAGTCGCCCGTGCCCGCCTTGTAGGGGACGTACACGCTCAGCCCCTCGGTCGCGAGGCCGAAGCCGGCGATGCCGTCGGCGTCGTCGGGCGTGATGGAGACGGCGACCGTGTCGGTCGCGCGCTCGAGCCAGAGGTCGAGCTCCTCGTCGACGAGCTTCTGCACCGCGGGCGCGCGCACCTCGGGCTCGAGCGCCGCGGCTGCCTCGCCGCTGCCCTCCTGCTTGAGCACGCGGTCGAGCAGCGTGCGGAACTGCAGGCGCTGGAAGATCTCGCGCAGCCTCGCCTCGTCGACCTTGCCGCGCTCGAGCTCCGTGAGCTCGAGGCCGAGGTCGACGTCGGTGAGCAGCTTGTTGAGCCGGCGGTTGCGCTCGGCGCGCTCGCGCTGCTCGCGCAGGTTGTTGCCGACGACGCCCTTGATCTCCTCCGCGTGCGCGAGCAGGTTCTCGACGGTGCCGTACTCCTTGATCCACTTGACGGCCGTCTTCTCGCCCACCTTGTCGATGCCGACGAGGTTGTCGCTCGTCTCGCCGACGAGCGCGGCGATCTCGGGGTACTGCTCGGGCTCGATGCCGTAGCGCTCGCGCACGGTCTCCGGCGTGTAGTGCTTGAGCTCCGAGACGCCGCGGACCGCCGGGTAGAGCAGCGTCACGTGCTCGTTGACGAGCTGGATCGTGTCGCGGTCGCCCGAGACGACGTACACGTCCATGCCGGCCTTGGGGCCCTCGACCGAGAGCGTCGCGAGGATGTCGTCGGCCTCGTAGTCCTCCTTCGAGATGGTGCGCACGCCCATGGCGTGGAGCGCCTCCTCGAGCAGCGGCACCTGCCCCTTGAACTCCTTCGGGGTCTCGTCGCGCGTGCCCTTGTACTCGGGGTACTCCCGCGTGCGGAACGAGTGGCGCGAGATGTCGAACGCGACCGCGAGATGGGTGGGCTTGTGGTCCTGGAGCAGCTTGAGCAGCATCGACAGGAAGCCGTGGATGGCGTTCGTGTGCTGCCCCTCGGCGTTGACGAAGTTCTCGAGCGGGAGGGCGAAGAACGCCCGGAACGCGAGCGAATGCCCGTCGATGACCATGAGGGTAGGCTTCGTGTCCGACACGGCAGTCAGCCTAGCCCGGGCAGCCGACACCCCCTCGCGGACGGAGCGACGATGACCCTGCCCCACGACACCGACGAGGCGACGCGCGCGCTGCTCGAGCGGCGCGACGGCAGGCCCGGCGGCCAGCTCGCCGAGCGGATGGGCATCGAGTTCCTCAAGCTCTCGGCCGAGCACTCGATCGCGCGCATGCCCGCGGAGGGCAACAAGCAGCCGGTCGGCTTCGTGCACGGCGGCGCGTACTGCGTGATCGCCGAGACGCTGGGCTCGGTGAGCGCGAACATCCACGCCGGCGAGGGCCGCTACGCGGTCGGCACCGACATCAACGCGACGCACACGCGCTCGATCGAGAGCGGATGGGTCACGGCCGAGTGCAAGGCCGTGCACCTCGGCCGCTCCATGACGGTGCACGAGGTCGTGTGCACCGACGACGAGGGCCGCCGCGCCTCGACGCTGCGCATCACCAACTTCATCAAGTCCCGCTGACCCGCCGGGCGCGCCGCCCTCCCCGCGCGCCCCTCCCGCCAGCACCGCCCCGCCCCGCCGACTGGCGCCTCACCGAGTGGCGGCTCCGAGCACCGAGTGGCGGCTCCCAGCACCGAGTGGCGCCTCCCAGCACCGAGTGGCGGCTTCCAGCACCCACTGGCGTCTCCCAGCACCCACTGTCGGCTCCCAGCACCCACTGGCATCTCCCAGCACCGAGTGGCGCGTCCGCGCACCCATCGGCGTCGTCCGGCACGGGGTAGCACCCGCGCACCGCGCGTCGCGCCTCCACGGCAGCCGTAGCGCCGCGGAGCGTCGACGAACGCGCGCACCGCGCCGGCGCGCGTCCGCTGGCCGCTGCAGCGCAGCCGCCTCTTCGCGCCGTCGCTCAGGCGGCCGCCCACGAGGAGTAGCGCCGATGCGCGGCGACGATCCGCTCGAGCATCGCCGCGCCGCCGTCGCGCAGGTCGTGCTTCGTCACCACGATGATGTGCCACCCCTGCGCCCGAAGCCGCTCGAGCCGGCGCTCGTCGCGCGCCCGCTGCTCAGGATCCTCGTGGTGCTCGCCGTCGTACTCGACGCCGAGCTTCAGGCTCGGCCAGCTGAGGTCGAGCCGCGCGATGAACGTGCCGGAGGTGTCGAAGACCTCGTGCTGCAGCACCGGCTCGGGCAGGGACCCGATGATGAGCAGGCGCAGCAGCGACTCCCGCGGCGACTCGGCGCCCACCCGGACGAGCGCGAGCGCCCGGCGCGCTCGGTTGAGGCCGCGTGCTCCGCCGTATCGACGCACCGCATCCCTGAGGTCCTCGACCGTGAGCGGTTCCTGCCGGCTCGGAGAGACCAGCCAGTCCCCGATCGTGACGAGCTCCTCGACGCTCAGCATCGTCGCGAGGTGCACGAACGCATCTGCTCGGGACTCCACGCGCATGCCGTCGACTTCGACCGTGCGCGACTTGATGCGGTGCCCGACCACTCCGGGCCGCTGCATGCGTGCCCGGCCGGTCGGCGATGCGATGTGCACACGGCCCTCCGCCTGCAGGCGCGGCGGCAACGGCATGCCATGGAGGCGGGCGGCCGTCGTGTGGGAGAAGAACTGGTCGCGCTGCGCGAGCGCGCGCACCGCCTCGAGCAACGCGCTGCCCTCGTCGCCGACCGCCGCCGAGACGCGTGCCCCGCGCGCCGGTCTCGTGAACGCGGCCGAGCGCAGCTCGGCGGCGGAGTACCCGCGCTCGAGCCCGGCACGGACCGTGAAGCCGGAAGAGGAGTCCATGCGGACATCGTGCGCGAGCCGTTGCTTGCGCGAGCAGCGTCGCGGCGCTGCTGTGGACAAGCTGCGCTGTCCATGCTCCGTGCCTGATCGTCTCAACGGAAGGCGGCCCGCGCCGGGGCGCCGCTCAGGCGCCGAAGGCGCCACTCAGGCACCGGAGGCGCCACTCGGGCACCGGAGGCGCCACTCGAGCACCGGAGGCGCCACTCGAGCACCGGAGGCGCCACTCGGGCACCGGAAGCGCCACTCGAGCACCGGAAGCGCCACTCGAGCACCGGAAGCGCCACTCGGGCACCGGAGGCGCCACTCGGGCGCGGGGCGCCGAGCGGTGCGGGCGCCCGGCGAGCCGCGCGCGGACGCGCCGCTCGCGGGCTACTTCTTCGAGCCGAGCTGCTCGATGACGGCCTGCGCGACCTCGCCCATCGTCAGGCGGCGGTCCATCGACGCCTTCTGGATCCAGCGGAACGCCTCGGGCTCCGCGAGCCCCATGCGTTGGTTGAGCAGGCCCTTGGCGCGGTCGACGAGCTTGCGGGTCTCGAAGCGGTCGGCGAGGTCGGCGACCTCGCTCTCGAGCGCGCGGATCTGGTCCCAGCGCGCGAGCGCGATCTCGATCGCCGGCAGCAGGTCGTTCTGCGTGAAGGGCTTGACGACGTAGGCGAGCGCCCCGGCCTCGCCCGCGCGCTCGACGAGCTCCTTCTGGCTGAACGCGGTCAGCAGCACGACGGGCGCGAGCTTCGCGGCGCCGATCTTCTCGGCCGCCGTGATGCCATCCATCTTCGGCATCTTGACGTCCATGACGACGAGGTCGGGCTTGAGCTCGGTCGCGAGCTCGACGGCGCGCTCGCCGTCGCCGGCCTCGCCGATGACCTCGTAGCCGGCCGCCTGCAGCGTCTCGACGATGTCGAGGCGGATGAGCGACTCGTCCTCGGCGACGAGGACGGTGCGGGCGGTCGACGCGCTCGCGGCATCGGTCGTGTCGAGCTGCGGCTCTGCGAAGAGGTCATCGGTCATGACCACTAGCCTAGTGTTCGTCGGGCGCGCGCCTCCCCTCGCCCTCGACGCCGGTGTGGCGGAATTGGCAGACGCGGCGCACTCAAACTGCGCTTCCGCGAGGAGTGTGGGTTCGAGTCCCACCACCGGCACGGCACGCGGAAGGGGCGCGAACCGGCACAGCCGGCTCGCGCCCCGAGCGCGCGAGGAGCGCCTACGCCTCGCCGGGGTGCGGCACGGAGTGCACGACCTCGATGCGGCGCTTGCCGTGGTACGCGGGCGCGGCCTCGGCGTGGACGTCGCCGACGCGGTGCACGCGCAGGTCGTTCGTCGAGCCCGAGATGCCCGGCGGCATGCCCGAGATCACGACGACCTTCTCCCCCGGCGCCGCGAGCTGCTTGCCGATGAGGATGTCGTCGACCTGCGCGATCATCTCGTCGGTGTGCGTGACGCGGTCGACGAGGTGCGTGTTCATGCCCCAGATCATCTGCATCCTGCACTCGATCTCGGGGTCGGGCGTGAAGCCGAACATCGGGATCGACGGCCGCAGGCGCGACATGCGCCGCGCCGAGTCGCCCGACTCGGTGAAGACGACGATGGCCTTCGCCTCGACGAACTCCGCCACCTCGAGCGCCGCGGCGGTCACGGCGCCGCCCTGCGTGCGCGGCTTCGTGCCGAGCGGCGGGATGCGGCTGAGGCCCTGCTCCTCCGCGGCCTCGACGATGCGCGACATCGTCTGGATCGTCGTGATGGCGTGCTTGCCGACGCTCGTCTCGCCCGAGAGCATCACGGCGTCTGCGCCGTCGAGGATCGCGTTGGCGCAGTCGCTCGCCTCGGCGCGCGTGGGCCGCGGGTTCTCGATCATCGACTCGAGCACCTGCGTCGCGACGATGACGGGCTTCGCCCAGCGCCGCGCCATCTCGATCGCGCGCTTCTGCACGAGCGGCACCTGCTCGAGGGGCAGCTCGACGCCGAGGTCGCCGCGCGCGACCATGATCGCGTCGAAGGCGTCGATGATGTCGGCGAGGTTCTCGACCGCTTGCGGCTTCTCGATCTTCGCGACGACGGGCAGCTTCCTGCCCTCCTCCGCCATGATCTCGTGCACGCGCTGGATGTCGCTCGCGTCGCGCACGAACGAGAGCGCGATGATGTCGGCGCCGAGGTCGAGCGCCCAGCGCAGGTCGGACTCGTCCTTCTCGCTCAGCGCGGGCACGTTGACGGCGACGCCCGGCAGGTTGATGCCCTTGTTGGAGCTCACGGGACCGCCGACGACCACCTCGGTCACGACATCCGTCTCGCTCACCTCGACGGCGCGCAGCACGATGCGGCCGTCGTCGATGAGCAGCGGGTCGCCCGGCTGCACGTCGGCGGGCAGCCCCTTGAAGGTCGTGCCGGCGCGCTGGCCGTCGCCCTCGACCTCGTCGGTCGTGATGGTGAACCGGTCGCCCTGGGCGAGCTCGAACGGCCCGCCGGGGATCTTGCCGAGCCGGATCTTGGGGCCCTGCAGGTCGACCAGGATGCCCACGGGCTTGCCGAGCTCGTCCGAGGCCCGTCGGATGTTCGCGTACACCTCCTCGTGGACGCTCCGGTCACCGTGGCTCAGGTTCATCCGCGCGACGTTCACGCCGGCCGCGATCGCGGCCTTCGTGCTCTCGTAGCCGGCGAGTGCCGGCCCCCACGTCGCGACGATCTTGGCTCTCTTCACACGTCACTCGCTTTCGTCATCGCGCCGCCTGGGTGGGATCGGCACGAACGGTTCCATCCTGCCAGGCGGGCGCGCGACGCACCCGACCTCGTTCTCAGGCCGCCACGAACGGGCGGTCGCTCGCCCGCACGGGGGCGGGCAGCTCGGTCGAGCCCTCGAGGTACGCGTCGACCGCCGCGGCCGCCGCGCGGCCCTCGGCGATCGCCCACACGATGAGCGAGGCGCCGCGGCCGGCGTCGCCCGCGACGAACACGCCGGGGCGGTCGGTCGAGAAGTCCGCGGCGCGGCGCGGCACGCCGCGCTCGAACGGGACCTCGAGCGCCTCGCCGATCGAGGCATCCGCGCCCGTGAAGCCGAGGGCGAGCAGCACGAGGTCGGCGGGGATCTCGCGCTCGGTGCCGGACTTGGGGCGACGGATGCCGTCGACGATCTCGGTGTCGGCGACCTTGAGCGCGCGCACCTCGCCAGCCGGGCTCGCGAGGAACTCGACGGTCGAGACGAGGTACTCGCGCGCGCCGCCCTCCTCGTGGCTCGACTGCACCTCGAACAGGGTCGGGTGCACGGGCCAGGGCTGGTGGGCGGGGCGCTCGGCGGGCGGCTGCACGCCGATCGCGAGGTTCGTGACCGAGAGCGCGCCCTGGCGGTGCGCGGTGCCGATGCAGTCGGCGCCGGTGTCGCCGCCGCCGAGGACGACGACGTGCTTGCCCGCCGCGCTGATCTGGTTGACGGGCGCGGTGCCGGCGACGGCGCGGTTCTGCTGCACGAGGTACTCCATCGCCAGGTGCACGCCGTCGAGGTCGCGACCGGGGATGTCGAGCTCGCGGGCGACCGGGGCGCCGGTGGCGACGACGATCGCGTCGAACCGCTCGTGCAGGTCCTCCCAGCTCAGGTCGCGGCCGATCTCGACGCCGGCGCGGAAGCGCGTGCCCTCCGCCTGCATCTGCGCGAGCCGCGCCTCGAGCGTGCGCTTCTCGAGCTTGAAGTCGGGGATGCCGTAGCGCAGCAGGCCGCCGATGCGGTCGTCGCGCTCGTAGACCGCGACCGTGTGCCCGGCGCGCGTGAGCTGCTGCGCGGCGGCGAGGCCAGCGGGGCCCGAGCCGACGACCGCGACCGTCTTGCCCGTGAGGCGCGCCGGCGGGTGCGGCTCCGTCCAGCCGTTCGCGAAGGCCTCGTCGGCGATCGCCTGCTCGACCGACTTGATCGTCACGGCCGGCTGGTTGATGCCGAGCACGCACGACGACTCGCACGGCGCGGGGCAGAGCCGCCCGGTGAGCTCCGGGAAGTTGTTCGTCGCGTGCAGGCGGTCGCTCGCCGCGCGGCCCTCGCCGCGCCACGTGAGGTCGTTCCACTCGGGGATGAGGTTGCCGAGCGGGCAGCCCTGGTGGCAGAACGGCACGCCGCAGTCCATGCAGCGGCCGGCCTGGCGCTTGAGCACCGCCTTGTCGCCCGGCTCGCCGATCTCGCGCCAGTCGAGGATGCGCACGGGCACGGGCCGCTTCTTCGGGAGCTCGCGCTCCGTCACCTTCAGGAATCCGCGAGGATCAGCCACCGGTCACCTCCAGGATCTTGCGCCAGATGTTGTCGGAGTCGGGATCGACGCCCTGCCGCTCGGCGTCGAGCCGGATGTCGCGCACCATGGCCCAGTCGCGCGGGACGAGCTTCGTCACGCGCGCGAGGTCGGTCTCGAGCAGCGCCGCGGCGACCGCGGAGCCCGTGAGCTCGAGGTGGCGCGCGAGGATCGCGCGGAGCTCGATGCGGTCCTCCTCGTCGAGCGCGTCGACGCGCAGCTCGCCCTGGTGGAACGAGTCCTGGTTGAGGAGCCGCGTGTCGAGGTCGAGGATGTACGCGCTGCCGCCGGACATGCCGGCGCCGATGTTGCGGCCCGTGGGGCCGAGGATGACCGCCGTGCCGCCCGTCATGTACTCGAGCGCGTGGTCGCCGACGCCCTCGCACACCGCGGTCGCGCCGGAGTTGCGCACGAGGAAGCGCTCGCCGACGACACCCCGCAGGTAGAGCTCGCCGCTCGTGGCGCCGTAGCCGATGACGTTGCCGGCGATGACGTTGTCCTCGGCGACGAGCGCGGCGTCCTCGGGCGGCCGCACGGCGATGAGGCCGCCGGAGAGGCCCTTGCCGACGTAGTCGTTCGCGTCGCCCAGCAGGCGCAGCGTGATGCCGCGCGGGATGAAGGCGCCGAGCGACTGCCCGGCCGAGCCGTGCAGCGTGAGGTCGACGGTGCCGGGCTCGAGGCCCGCCGCGCCCGCGCGCTTCGTGACGGCGTTGCCGAGCATCGTGCCGACGGCGCGATCGGTGTTCGCGATCTCGAGGTCGAGCACGAGCCGCTCGCCCGCCTCGAGCGCGCGCTCGAGCTCGGGCAGCAGTCGCGAGTCGAGCTGCTGCTCGAGCTCGTGGTCCTGCTCGGTCGTGCGGCGCGGCGCGCCCTGCGCGCTCTCGGGCCGGGTCAGCACGGGCGCGAGGTCGAGCCCGTCGGCCTTCCAGTGCCGGATCGCCGGGTCGACGTCGAGCAGGTCGGCGCGGCCGACGGCCTCGTCGATCGAGCGCAGCCCGAGCGAGGCGAGCAGCTCGCGCACCTGCTGGGCGAGGAACTCGAAGAACTGCACGACGAACTCGGGCTTGCCCGTGAAGCGCTCCCGCAGCACCGGGTTCTGCGTCGCGACGCCCACGGGGCACGTGTCGAGGTGGCACACGCGCATCATGATGCAGCCGGAGACGACGAGCGGGGCGGTCGCGAAGCCGAACTCCTCGGCGCCGAGCAGCGCGCCGATGATGACGTCGCGGCCGGTCTTGAGCTGCCCGTCGACCTGCACGCTCACGCGCTCGCGCAGCCCGTTGACCATGAGCGTGTGCTGCGTCTCGGCGAGGCCGATCTCCCACGGCGTGCCGGCGTGCTTGAGGGAGTTGAGCGGGCTCGCGCCCGTGCCCCCGTCGTGGCCGGAGACGAGCACGACGTCGGCCTTGGCCTTCGCGACGCCCGCGGCGACCGCGCCGATGCCCGACTGCGAGACGAGCTTGACGTGCACGCGCGCGGACGTGTTGGCGCGCTTGAGGTCGAAGATGAGCTGCTTGAGGTCCTCGATCGAGTAGATGTCGTGGTGCGGCGGGGGCGAGATGAGCCCGACGCCCGCCGTCGCGTGCCGCGTGCGGGCGACCCACGGGTACACCTTGCCGGGCGGCAGCTGGCCGCCCTCGCCGGGCTTCGCGCCCTGCGCCATCTTGATCTGCAGGTCGTCGGCGTGCGTGAGGTACATGCTCGTCACGCCGAAGCGGCCGGAGGCCACCTGCTTGATCGCGCTGCGGCGCTCGGGGTCGAGGAGCCGCTCGACGTCCTCGCCGCCCTCACCCGTGTTCGACTTCGCGCCGAGCCGGTTCATCGCGATCGCGAGCGTCTCGTGCGCCTCCTGCGAGATCGAGCCGTAGCTCATCGCGCCCGTCGAGAACCGCTTGACGATCTCGGAGACCGGCTCGACCTCCTCGATCGGGATGGGCGTGGCGGCCTCGGTGCGCAGGCGCATGAGCCCGCGCAGCGTCTTGAGCTCCTCGGCCTGGTCGTCGACGAGCCGCGTGTACTCCTGGAAGATCTCGTAGCGGCCCGTGCGCGTCGAGTGCTGCAGCTTGAAGACCGTCTCGGGGCTGAACAGGTGCGGGGCGCCGCCGCGGCGCCACTGGTACTCGCCGCCGGTCGCGAGCCGCTCGTGGGCGAGCGCCGCGCGCTCGTCGGGGTACGCGGCGCGGTGCCGCTGCCGGTTCTCCTCGGCGATCACGTCGAGGCCGACGCCGCCGAGCGGCGAGTGCGTGCCGGTGAAGTAGCGGTCGACGAGCTCCTGCGAGAGGCCGACGGCCTCGAACGCCTGCGCGCCGCCGTAGGCGCCGACGGTCGAGATGCCCATCTTCGACATGATCTTCGTCACGCCCTTGCCGAGCGCCTTGATGAGGTTGCGCACGGCCGTGTCGACGTCGGCGCCGAGCTGCCCCGTGAGGGCGAGCTGCTCGGCGGTCTCCATCGCGAGGTACGGGTTCACGGCGCTCGCGCCGTAGCCGATGAGCAGCGCGACGTGGTGCACCTCGCGCACGTCGCCCGCCTCGACGACGATGCCGACGCGCATGCGCGTGGAGGCCTTGATGAGGTGGTGGTGCACGGCGCTCGTCATGAGCAGCGTCGGGATGGGCGCGAGCTGGTCGGTCGAGTCGCGGTCGGAGAGGATGACGTACTGCGCGCCGTCGACGATCGCCTCGTCGACCTCGCGGCACATCTCCTCGATGCGGCGCTCCATCGCCTCGGGGCCCGCGTCGACGCGGTACAGGCCCTTCACGACGACGGTGCGGCGCGAGCCGGGCGTGCGGTCGATCGAGCGGATCTTCGCGAGCTGGTCGTTGTCGATGACGGGGAAGTCGAGGATGATCTGGCTCGCGTGCGAGGGCGTCGCCGTGAGGAGGTTCCGCACGGGGCCGAGGCCCATCGTCATGCTCGTCACGATCGACTCGCGCAGCGAGTCCAGCGGCGGGTTCGTCACCTGCGCGAAGGCCTGCTTGAAGTAGTCGAACAGCAGCCGCGGCCGCTCGGCGAGCACCGCGATGGGCGTGTCGGATCCCATGGCGCCGAGCGGCTCGGCGCCCGTCTTCGCCATGGGCGCGATGAGGATCCGCACCTCCTCCTCGGTGTAGCCGAAGGTGCGCTGGCGGCGCGTGACGGAGGCGGCGGTGTGGGCGACGTGCTCGCGCTCGGGCAGGTCGGCGAGGTGGATGCGGCTCGACTCGAGCCACTCGCCCCACGGCCGCATCGCGGCGAGGTCGCGCTTGATCTCCTCGTCGGGCACGACGCGCCCCTCCTCGGTGTCGACGAGGAAGAGCACGCCCGGCTGGAGCCGGCCGCGCCGCACGACGCGGCTCGGCTCGATCGGCAGCACGCCCGTCTCGCTCGCGAGCACGACGAGCCCGTCGGAGGTCTCGAGCCAGCGGCCCGGCCGCAGGCCGTTGCGGTCGAGGGTCGCGCCGACGACGGAGCCGTCGGTGAAGCTGATCGCCGCGGGGCCGTCCCACGGCTCCATGAGCAGCGAGTGGTACTCGGCGAAGTCGCGCAGCTCCTGCGGCATGTCCGCCTGGTTCTCCCACGCGGGCGGCACCATCATCATGACCGCGTGCGGGAGCGAGCGACCCGCGAGCGTCAGCAGCTCGAGCACCTCGTCGAAGGAGGCGGAGTCGCTCATGCCGGGCGTGACGATGGGCTTGAGCGGCCGCAGGTCACCCAGCAGCTCGCTCGCGAGCTGCGACTCGCGCGCGCGCATCCAGTTGCGGTTGCCCTCGACCGTGTTGATCTCGCCGTTGTGGGCGATCATGCGCAGCGGCTGCGCGAGCGGCCACGACGGGAACGTGTTCGTCGAGTAGCGGGAGTGGACGATCGCGAGCTTCGTCTCGAAGCGCTCGTCGGACAGGTCGGGGTAGAACGGCTCGAGCTGGAGCGTCGTGACCATGCCCTTGTACGTGATCGTGCGGCTCGAGAGCGACGGCAGGTACTCGCCGAGCTCGCGCTCGATGCGCTTGCGCAGGCGCCACGTCAACCGGTCGAGCTCGATGCCGCGCGTCGGGCCGTTGGCGCCCATGACGAACAGCTGGTGGATCGACGGCATCGCGGCGCGCGCGAGCTTGCCGAGCGCGTCGGGAGCGGTCGGCACCTCGCGCCAGCCGAGCACGCGCAGCCGCTCCTGGCTCGCGAGCTCCCAGATCCGCTCCTGCACGGCGGCGCGCTCGGCGTCGTCGAGCGGGAGGAAGGCGAGGCCGGCGGCGTACGCGCCCGGCGCGGGGAGCTCGAAGTCGACCACGGCGCGCAGGAACGCATCCGGCATCTGGGTGAGGATGCCCGCGCCGTCGCCGGTGCCCGCGTCGGAGCCGACGGCCCCGCGGTGCTCGAGGTTGCGCAGCGCGTCGAGGGCGAGCGCGACGATGTCGTGGCCCGCTGTGCCGCGCGTCGTGGCGACCATGGCGAGGCCGCACGAGTCGCGCTCGTGCCGCGGGTCGTACATGCCGGAGGCCGCGGGCAGGCCGAGGCCGCGCGAGGGGAAGGCCTCGTTCGAGCGATCGCTGATCGTGCGCATCGTGCTCCTGTCGTCACTGCGTGAGGAGCGGGACGCCGTCGGCCCGCAGCGCGCGCAAGGCGCGCGGTCCTACCTGGTTGCGGCCGCGGGATCTGCGGCGGGCTCTGCCTCGTCCTGGGTGCGGGACTCCGGGAGCTCGGTGTAGACGTCTGAGTCTACGCCATCCTCGGCACCCGGCTCGCGACCGGGCTCCCACGGCGAGGGCTCGAGCCCCGGGTGGCGGCGCGACTGCACGATCCAGACGACCACGCCGACCGCGATCGCGAGGAAGGCCATCCAGACGTTCGTGCGGATGCCGAGGATGAGCTCGGACGGGTCGAGGCGGATCGTCTCGAAGACCGAGCGGCCCGCGCCGTACCAGATGAGGTAGAGGGCGATGAGGCGACCCCACTGCACGTCGCGCTTGCGGTCGAGCCACAGCAGCAGCGCCGCGCCGAGCACGTTCCAGACGATCTCGTACGCGAAGGTCGGGTGGAAGAGCGTGTCGGCGGGGAGGCCGACGGGGAACGCGGGGTTGGTCGCCTCGATCTCGAGGCCCCACGGGAGGTCGGTCGGCTGGCCGAAGAGCTCGTGGTTGAACCAGTTGCCGAGGCGGCCGAAGGCCTGCGCGAGCAGCAGGCCGGGCGCGAGCGCGTCGACGAAGGTCGAGAAGCGCAGGCCGAGTCGGCGGCAGCCGATCCAGATGCCGATCGCTCCACCGATGAGCGACCCGAAGATCGCGATGCCGCCCTCCCAGATGAAGAGCGCTGTGATCGGGTCGCGGCCGGGGGCGAAGTAGTCATCCGGGTGCGAGACGACGTGGAAGATGCGAGCGGCGACGATCCCGAAGATGATCGCGAAGAACGCGACCACGATGACGTCGTCGGCTGGGACGCCGCGCTGACGAAGGCGCAGCCCGGTCAGCACCGCAGCCACGATGATGCCCGCCAGGATGCAGAGCGCGTAGGACTGGATGCCCCAGGCCGGCGTGATGAAGCGAAGCAGCACCGCGATGCCCGCGCCGAACATCGCCGACCAGAGCAGCGATTCGAGCGCGACAGCCCTCGTGAGACCGCCCCGGACCAGTGCGCCCGCCGAGAGGACGACGAACAGGACGACCGCGATCGCCGCGGCGACGCCGATGGTCCCGACCATCGAACCCTGCACGAGCGACAGCACGCCGAGGTCGTCGAGCCATCGACCGACCGGCACCTGGCGCCATTCGGACGACGGGCTCGGGAGGCTCTGGAGGAGGTCGGTCACGCGTTCGCGCCCTTCTGGTCTGGTGCGGGCGCTGCATCGTCTGCGCCGCCGTCGAGTGTACCCAGCGCGAGGGATGCGGCGAGCTCGCGCACCGCGGGCACGCCGCCCTCGCCGAGCGCCCGCACGAGCGCCGAGCCGACGATGGCGCCGTCGGCGTAGTCGAGCACGTCGCGCACCTGCTCGCCGTCGGAGATGCCGAGGCCGACGCAGCGCAGCGCCGTGGTGCCCGCCGCGGCCGCGCGCTCGGCGATGCGGTCGGCGAGCGCGCGCGCTGCGCGGTCGACGTCCTGCCGGGCACCGGTCGTGCCCATGGTCGAGACGGTGTAGACGAAGCCGCGGGAGGCGCGCACCGCCGCGTCGATGCGGGCGTCGGAGGAGGAGGGCGCGGCGAGGAAGACGCGGTCGAGGTCGTGGCGCTCGGCGGCCTCGAGCCACTCCCCGGCGTTCTCGGGTGTGAGGTCGGGGGTGATGAGCCCCGCTCCCCCGGCGGCCGCGAGCCGCGCCGCGAAGCGGTCGACGCCGTAGCGCAGCACGGGGTTCCAGTACGTCATGACGAGCACGGGCGAATCGGTGCGGGCGGTGATCGCCGCGACCGCATCGAAGAGCTCCTCGAGCCGGAAGCCTCGCTCGAGCGTCGACTGCGTCGCCGCCTGGATGACGGGGCCGTCCATCGCGGGGTCGGAGTAGGGCACGCCGAGCTCGATCGCGGTGCAGCCGGCCTCGGCGATCGCGACGGCCGCCTCGACGCTCGTCGCCAGGTCGGGGTAGCCGACGGGCAGGTAGCCGATGAGCGCGCGGTTGCCCGCGCGGCGGATCGCGGCCTCGGTGCGGCTCGACGTCGATGCGGCACTCACTGCTGCCTCGCCTCCTCGTCGAGCACGTCGAACCAGCGGCCCGCGGTCGCGACGTCCTTGTCGCCGCGGCCCGAGAGCGAGACGACGAGCGTGGAGCCCGGCGCCTCCTTCGCGAGCCGCAGCGCGCCGGCGACGGCGTGCGCCGACTCGATCGCGGGGATGATGCCCTCCGCTCGCGTGAGCGCGAGGAACGCATCCATCGCCTCGGCGTCGCTCACGGGCTGGTACTCGGCGCGGCCGATGTCGTGGAGCCACGCGTGCTCCGGACCGACGCCCGGGTAGTCGAGGCCGGCGGAGATCGAGTGCGACTCGAGCGTCTGGCCCTCGAGGTCCTGCAGCAGGTACGTGCGCATGCCGTGTAGCAGGCCCGGCGCGCCGCGCTCGATCGAGAGCGCGTGGCGCTCGGTGTCGGCGCCGTCGCCCGCGGCCTCGAGGCCGATGAGGCGCACGTCGGCGTCGTCGAGGAAGGCGTGGAAGATGCCCATGGCGTTCGAGCCGCCGCCGACGCACGCGAGCACCGCGTCCGGCAGGCCGCCCGTCATCGCGATCGCCTGCTCGCGCGCCTCCTCGCCGATCGCGCGGTGGAAGTCGCGCACCATCGTCGGGAACGGGTGCGGTCCCGCGACGGTGCCCATGAGGTAGTGGGTGCTGTCGACGTTGGCGACCCAGTCGCGCAGGCCCTCGTTGATGGCGTCCTTGAGCGTGCGGGAGCCGCTCGTGACGGGCACGACCGTCGCGCCGAGCAGTCGCATGCGAGCGACGTTGAGCGCCTGGCGCTCGGTGTCGACCTCGCCCATGTAGACGGTGCACTCCATGCCGAACAGCGCGGCGGCCGTCGCGGTCGCGACGCCGTGCTGGCCCGCGCCCGTCTCGGCGATGAGCCGCGTCTTGCCGAGCCGCTGCGCGACGAGCGCCTGGCCGAGCACGTTGTTGATCTTGTGGCTGCCCGTGTGGTTGAGGTCCTCGCGCTTGAGCAGGATGCGGGCGCCCGCCTGCTCGCTCAGGCGCGACGCCTCGGTGAGCATCGAGGGGCGGCCCGTGTAGTCGCGCGAGAGCCGCGCGAACTCGGCCTGGAACGCGGGGTCGTCGCGGCACTCGTCGTAGCACGCGGCGAGCTCGTCGATCGCGGCCATGAGCGGCTCGGGCATGAAGACGCCGCCGTACGCGCCGAACCAGGGGCCGTGCTGCTCGCGGAGCGGAGTGCCGGTCATGCTGCCCTTCCGAACTCGGCCACGCGGGCCTCGGGGTCGCCGTGGGTCACGAGCGCCTCGCCGACGAGCACGGCGTCGGCGCCGTCGCGGCGGTACCGCGCGACGTCGTCCGCGTCGCGGACGCCCGACTCGGCGACCGCGACCGTGCCGGCGGGGATGCGCTCGCGCAGCTCCCCGAAGCGCTCGGGGTGCATCGTGAACGTCTTGAGGTCCCGGGTGTTGACGCCGAGGATGCGCGCCTCGATCTCGAGCGCCGCGTCGACCTCGTGCTCGTCGTGCACCTCGACGAGCACCGAGAGGCCGAGCTCGGTCGCGAAGCGGTGCAGCGCCGCGAGGCGCGCGGGCGCGAGCGCGGCGACGATGAGCAGCGCGAGGTCGGCACCGAAGGCGCGCGCCTCGAGCAGCTGGTACTCGTCGGCGATGAAGTCCTTGCGCAGCACGGGCAGCGACACGGCCGCGCGCACCGCGCGGAGGTCGTCGAGCGAGCCGAGGAAGCGGCGCCCCTCGGTGAGCACGCTGATCGTGCTCGCGCCGCCCGCCTCGTAGCGGGCGGCGAGCGACGCGGGCTCGGGGATGTCGGCGAGCGCGCCCTTGGAGGGGCTCGCCCGCTTCACCTCAGCGATGATGTGCGGGCCGTCGGAGTCGGCCTTGGGCGTGCCGAGGATGGCCGCCGCGTCGCGCGGCAGCGGCGTCGAGAGCGCGATCGACTCCAGGCGCGCCGTCGGCAGGCTCTCGCGCCGCCGAGCCGCATCCTCGAGCGCTCCCGCGGTGAGCGCGTCGAGCACGCTCAGTGGCCCTGCGGGCCGAGACCGGCCTTCGTGAGCACGGGCCACAGGATCGCGCCGACGAGGAGCAGGGCGCCGCTCGCCCACACGAGCGTCGGCATGTCGAGGAAGAAGAAGAGCGTGCCGGCCGCGACCGCGATGAGCATCACGATGACGCTCATCCATGCGGCCTTCGAGTTGCCGTGGCCCGGGTCGACGAACGCCTCGTCCTGGGCGGCCACGTGCTGCTGCGTCGCGTGGTCGTCGCTGATGCCGTTGCGTGCGTTCACGATGCTCCTCGGATGTTCGGGCCCTGCCGGATGCGGGCGCGGTCGTGCGACCGCTCGCCAGTCTACCGAGTCGGGTCCTCGCCGTCGTCCATCGCGTCCCAGGCGAGTCCCGAGCCGGTGCGCTCGTAGCGGGCGGCCCGCGGGGCGCGCTCGGGCCAGCGGTGCGAGCTCGCGAGCACCCACGCGGCCGCCGCGACCGCGACCGCGCCCGCGGCGAGCCCGGCGTCGGGCCAGGCGGTCGCGCCGACCGCCGCGACCTCGGCGCCCTGCGCCGTGCCGGCGAGGCCCGTGGCCTCGGCGATGCGCGCCTCGAGCGCGTTGGCGACGCCGGCGCGGGCGCCCTGCACGTGCGCGACGAGCGCGGTGCCGAGGAGCGCGGCGAGCGCGCCGAGCACGTAGCGCCACGCGCGACCCGCGATCGGGAGCAGGAGCGCGAGCACCGCGCACGCGAGCGCCATGACCGTCACGCCGCCCGCGAGCTCCTGCCCCGTCGCGGCGAGCACGCGGCCGTCGAGGAGCGTCGCGCTCCCCCACGGCTGCGTCGCGGCGAGCAGGCCGAGCGCGGCGGCGAGCAGCATGCCGGCGGTCGCGATCGACCGCCCGCGCGCGAGGAGGCTCCTCACGCCCGCGCCCGCATGGAGTCGGCGACCGCGACGGCGCGCAGCGGCGCGGCCGCCTTGCTGCGCACCTCCTGCAGCTCCGTCTCGGGATCGCTGTCGGCGACGAGCCCCGCGCCCGACTGCACGTGCGCGACGCCGCCGCGCATCGTGACCGTGCGGATCGCGATCGCGAGGTCGGCGTCGCCCGCGAGGTCGAACCATCCGACCACGCCGCCGTAGACGCCGCGCTGCGCGGCCTCGAGCTCGTCGATGAGCTCGAGCGCCCGGGGCTTCGGGGCGCCCGAGAGCGTGCCCGCGGGGAAGGTCGCCCGGAAGGCGTCGACGGCGCTCGCGTCGGGCCGCATCGTGCCCTCGACGGTCGAGACGATGTGCATGATGTGGCTGAAGCGCTCGATCGCCATGAGCTCCGTCACGGCGACGGTGCCGGGCACGCACACCTTCGCGAGGTCGTTGCGCGCGAGGTCGACGAGCATGACGTGCTCGCTGCGCTCCTTGGGGTCGGCCAGCAGCTCCTCCGCGAGGTCGCGGTCGGCGGCGGCGTCGGCGCCGCGCGGCCGGCTGCCCGCGATCGGGTGCATCGTCGCGCGCCCCTCGTGCACCGTCACGAGCGCCTCGGGGCTCGAGCCGACGACGGCGTAGGGCTCGCCGTCGACCGTCTCGAGCCGCAGGAGGTACAGGTACGGCGAGGGGTTGAGCACGCGCAGCGCCCGGTAGACCTCGAGCGGATCGGCGTCGGTCGGCAGGTCGAAGCGCGCGGAGAGCACGACCTGGAAGACGTCGCCGTCGACGATGTGCCGCTTGGAGGCCTCGACCATGTCGCGGAACGCGTCGGGGCTCACGCGCGCGCTCGGCTCGGGCACCGCGGCCCGGTCGAGCACGGCGATGGAGCCGGCCGCGGGCCGCAGCAGGTCGGCCTCGAGCGCGTCGAGCCTCGACTGCGCGTCGCGCCACAGCGCATCCGCGTCGTCGGCGCCGTCGTTCAGCACGTTCGCGACGAGGTGGGCCGCACCCGTCAGGTGATCGAGCACGACGAGCGTCGCGGCGAGCGACATCGCGATCGCGGGCACGTCGACGTCGCGCTCGGGCGCCTGGGGCAGGCGCTCGAGCTCGCGCACGGCCTCCCAGCCGATGTGGCCGATCATGCCGCTCGTGAGCCTCGGCAGGCCCTCGATGCGCGGCGTCGCCCAGCGGCGGAGCACGTGCTCGACGGTCGCGAGGCCGCCCTCGGGGGCGTCGTCGCCGAGCGCTCGCGCGGCCGAGACGTGCTCCGAGCGCCACTCGACGCGGCCGCGGTCGACGGTCAGCTGCCCGAAGGAGGCGACGCCGACGAACGAGTAGCGGTTCCACACGCCCTGCTGGGCCGACTCGAGCAGGAAGCTGCCCGTGCGCGCCGTGCCGTCGGCGCCGTGCGCGACGCGCCGGTAGATGCCCACGGGCGTCTCGGCGTCGAGGAAGACCTCGCGCATGACCGGCACGATGCGGTGGCCGGCCAGGAGCGCGTCGAAGGCCGCGCGGCTCGTGCCGCTCACGCGTCAGCCCCGGTCATCGGCACGGGCGTGAAGAAGCACGAGCGGGCGCCCGTGTGGCACGCGGGACCGGTCTGGTCGACGCGGATGAGGAGCGCGTCGCCGTCGCAGTCGAGCGCGATCGAGCGCGGCACCTGGATGTTGCCGGAGGTGTCGCCCTTGCGCCAGTACTCCTGGCGCGAGCGCGACCAGAACGTCACGCGGCCCTCGGTCGCGGTGCGGCGCAGCGCCTCGTCGTCCATGTAGCCGACCATGAGCACGTCGCCCGTCGCGTCGTCCTGGATCACCGCGGCGACGAGCCCGTCGGCGTCCTTCTTCAGCTGCGGCATCGCGAGCTCGCTCATCGCACCGTCACCCCCGCTTCGCGCATCGCGTCCTTGACCTCGCCGATCGTGCACTGGCCGCTGTGGAAGATGCTCGCGGCGAGCACCGCATCCGCCCCCGCCGCCACGGCCGGCGCGAAGTGCGCGGGCTCCCCCGCACCGCCCGAGGCGATGACGGGCGTCGTCGCCGCCTCGCGCACGGCGCGCAGCAGCTCGAGGTCGAAGCCCTCCTTCGTGCCGTCGGCGTCGATCGAGTTCACGAGCAGCTCGCCGACACCGCGGGCGACGCCCTCGCGCGCCCAGGCGATCGCGTCGAGGCCGGCCCCGCGGCTGCCCCCGTGCGTCGTGACCTCGAAGCCGCTCGGCATCGCGCTCGAGCGCCGCACGTCGAGCGAGAGCACGAGCACCTGCGAGCCGAAGTCGGCGACGATGCGGTCGATGAGCTGCGGGTCGCGGATCGCGGCGGAGTTGACGCCCACCTTGTCGGCGCCGTGCGCGAGCAGCCGGGCGACGTCGTCGCGGCTGCGCACGCCGCCGCCGACCGTGAGCGGGATGAAGATCTGCTCGGCGCAGCGCTCGACGACGTCGAGCATCGTGCCGGCATCCTCGACGGTCGCCTTCACGTCGAGGAAGGTGAGCTCGTCGGCGCCCTGCTCGGCGTACCGCGCGGCGAGCTCGACCGGGTCGCCCTGGTCGGTGAGGCCCTGGAACTTGACGCCCTTGACGACGCGCCCGTGGGCGACGTCGAGGCAGGGGATGACGCGCGTGGCGAGCATCGGTGCGTCCCCTCTCAGATGCGGGCGGCGTGGATGCGCGAGACGATGATCGCTCGCGCGCCGACGTCGGCGAGCGCGTCCATGATGTGGTTGGTGTCGTCGCGGCGCACCATCACGCGCACGGCGACCCAGCCCTCCTTCTGGAGCGGGCTCACCGTCGCGCTCTCGAACCCGTGGGCGATGCTCACCGCCGCGTCGAGACGCGAGCGCTCGATGTCGTAGTCGACGAGCACGTAGTCGCGCGCGACCATGACGCCGTCGAGGCGCCGCTTGAGGGTCGCGAGCCCGGGCGGGTTGCCGCCGTTCGAGATCAGCACCGCCTCGCTCGTGAGGATCGGGTCGCCGAAGACCTCGAGGCCCTGGGCGCGCAGCGTCGCGCCCGTCTCGACGACGTCGGCGACCGCATCCGCGACGCCGAGCCGCACGGCCGACTCGACGGCGCCGTCGAGGCGCACGAGCTCGGCCGAGACGCCGTGGGCCGCGAGGTGCTGCTCGACGAGCAGCGTGTAGCTCGAGGCGATGCGCACGCCCTGCAGGTCGGCGACCGACGCGAAGCGGCCCGCCGGGCCGGCGAAGCGGAACGTCGAGCGGGCGAAGCCGAGGCCCTCGACCTCGACGGCGCGGGAGCCGGAGTCGAGCAGCAGGTCGCGGCCGGTGATGCCCACGTCGAGCGCGCCCGAGCCGACGTAGGTCGCGATGTCGCGCGGGCGGAGGAAGAAGAACTCCACCTCGTTGCGCGCGTCGACGACGATGAGCTCCTTGCCGTCGCGGCGGCCGCGGTAGCCGGCCTCGTCGAGCATCCAGGCGGCCGTCTCGGCCAGCGAGCCCTTGTTGGGCACGGCGATCTTCAGCATGACTTCCTTGAGGTCTGACGGATGGTGGGCGGCGCGTCAGAGATGTCGGTAGACGTCCTGGAGCGTGATGCCCTTCGCCAGCATGAGCACCTGCAGGTGGTACAGCAGCTGCGAGATCTCGAGCGCGGCGTCCTCGTCGGTCTCGTGCTCTGCGGCCATCCAGACCTCGGCGGCCTCCTCGACGATCTTCTTGCCGATCGCGTGCACGCCGGCGTCGACGAGCTCGACGGTGCGCGAGCCCTCCCGGCGCTCGGCGAGGGTGCGCTCGAGCTCGGCGTGCAGCTCGTCGAAGGTCTTCACTGCTCCAGGCTACCGGCCGCGGCGGCGCCCGACGTGCCGGCGGTGCCGCGGTGGATCGCGCGCAGGTCGATGCGACCGGTGTCGAACGCGCCCGCGCCGGCGTCGCGGAGCGCCGTGATGCGCTCGGCGGGCGAGGAGTGGCCATAGACGGCGCTGCCGGCGACGAAGACGTCGGCGCCGGAGGCCGCGGCGATGGGCAGGGTGTCGGCGGTGATGCCGCCGTCGACCTGCAGCGCGAGCTCGAGGCCGAGCTCCTCGGCGCGGCCGCGGAGGCGCTCGAGCTTGGGCATCATCTCGGCCATGAAGGCCTGGCCGCCGAAGCCGGGCTCCACGGTCATGACGAGCACCATGTCGAACTCGCGCAGGTGCTCGAGCACGTCGTCGACGAGCGTGCCGGGCTTGATGGCGATCGCGGCGCGCGTGCCGCGGGCGCGGAGCTCGCGGGCGAGCGCGACGGCATCGCGGGTGGCCTCGGCGTGGAACGTGACGGAGTCGACGCCGTCGATCGCGTACTGGGGTGCCCACGTGTCGGGGTCGTCGATCATGAGGTGGACGTCGATGGGCAGGCTCGTGACCTCGGCGATGCGCTGCACCATCGGCAGGCCGAACGTGAGGTTGGGCACGAAGTGCGCGTCCATGACGTCGACGTGCACGCCGTCGGCGCTCGCAATCTTCTCGAGGTCGCGCTCGAGGTTCACGAAGTCCGCCGACAGGATGCTGGGGTGGATCCTGACCATGGCTTCCAGCCTATCGGGCGCAGCGCCGCCTCCTCGCCCGCCGTGGTGTGCGGCGCGCTGCGCCTCACGCTACGCCAGCGGCGCCGCGTCGGTCACGCGGTCGTGAGGAGCTGGATGAACATCGCGTCGGTGCCGTTGCGGTGCGGCCACAGCTGCACGGCGTCGCCCGTCTCGCCGAGCGCGATGCCGGGCGCGAGCGCTGCCACGACCGCGCGCGTGTCGAGCGGCCGCAGGCCGAGCGCTGCCGCGCGGTCGACAATCGCGCGCGTCTCGGCGAGGTGCGGGGAGCACGTGACGTAGGCGAGCACGCCGCCGGGCTTGAGGGCTCGAGCCGACGCCTCGAGCAGCTCGGCCTGCAGGCGCGCGAGCTCCGGCACGTCGGTCGGCTGCTTGCGCCAGCGCGCCTCGGGGCGGCGGCGCAGGGCGCCGAGGCCCGTGCAGGGCGCGTCGAGCAGGATGCGGTCGAACGCCTGCGCGGTCTCGCCCTCGCCGTAGCGGCGGCCGTCGCCGGTCACGACGCGCGGGGCGTGCTCCGGCCAGCGCTCGCCGATCGCGCGCACCGCGTGGCGCACGAGCCGCGCGCGGTGCGGCGCGACTTCGTTCGCCTCGAGGCGCGCGCCGGCCATCGCGGCCTCCGCCGCCATGAGCGCCGCCTTGCCGCCGGGGCCCGCGCACACGTCGAGCCAGCGCTCCCCGTCGGCGACGGGCCGTGCGCGCGTGAGCGCGAGCGCGGCGAGCTGGCTGCCGGCGTCCTGCACGCGCCACGAGCCCTCGGCGACCTGCGGGATGCGCGCGGGGTCGCCGGAGGGCGCGGCGCGGCCGAGCGGGCTCGCGGTCGGCTCGAGGCCCAGCTCGTCGGGGTCGGCGAGGCCCGGCAGCGCGACGAGCTGCACGAGGGGCGGCTCGTTGTCGGCGGCGAGCAGCACGGGCAGCTCGTCGCTCGCGCCCTCGCGCTCGAGGCTCCGCCGCAGCGCGCGCAGCACCCACGCGGGATGGCCGGTCTCGAGGGCGAGCCGCTCGTCGTCGCTGAAGCCCTCGGCGATCGCGGCGAGCCGCTCCTCGGCCGGCACCTCGGAGAGGCGCCGCAGCACGGCGTTCGCGAAGCCCGCGCGGCCGCGGTGGTGGCGCAGCAGCGCGACGGTCTCGTGCACGGCCGCGTGCGTGGGCACGCGCATGCGGCTGAGCTGGTGCGAGCCGATGCGCAGCGTCGCGAGGGTCTCGGGGTCGATCTCGTCGACCGGCCTGCCCGCCGCGTCGGCGATGAGCGCGTCGTGCTGGCCCTGCCAGCGCAGCGTGCCGTACGCGAGCTCGGTCGCGAAGCCCGCGTCGGCGGCGCTCAGCCCGGCCTCGCGGATGCGCTGCGGCAGCAGGAGGTTGGCGTAGGCGTCGTCGCGGTCGACGTCGAGCACGACGTCGCGGGCGACGAGCCGCGCGCTCGGCGCGAGCGGTGCAGGCGACGTCCGGTCGCGCTGGGAGCGGCGTCCTGGCGGGCGCCGGCCGGCGCCGCCGCGGTCTCGCTCGCTCATGCGCGCGCCCCGGCGTCTGCGACGGATGCGGCGGCGATCGCGAAGCGCGCCGCGCCGCCGCGCCCGCGCAGCCAGTCGGCGCCGCCCATCGGGCGCTTGCCCGCGGGCTGCACCTCGACGAGCTCGAGCGGTGCGCTCCCGGTGCCGACGACGGCGGTCCTGCCGGCGAGGGCTGCCTCCCCGGGCGGCAGCGGCTCGGCGCCGGAGCGCGCGAGCGCGAGCACCTTGACGCGCTCGCCCTCGCCGCGCTCACCGACCAGGGTCGCGTGCGCGCCGGGCTCGGGCGTCACGCCCCGCCAGCGCGCGAGGAGCGCCGGCGCGGGCTGCGTGAAGTCGAGCGCGCCGTCGGCGAGGGTCAGCTTGGGGGCGAGCGTCGCCGCACCCCGCTGCTCGGCGAACACCGCGGTGCCGTCGGCGATCGCGTCGACCGCCGCGACGAGCTCGAGCGCGCCGAGCGCCGCGAGCCGCTCGAGCAGCGCGCCCGCGGTCGCGCCGTCCGGGATCTCGGCCTCGCGCATCCGCACCACGGGGCCCGCGTCGAGCTCCGGCACGAGCCGGAACACGCTCACGCCCGTCGTGCGGCGACCGTCGATGAGCGCGCGCTGCACGGGCGCGGCGCCGCGGTAGTCGGGCAGCAGGGAGAAGTGCAGGTTGATCCAGCCGTGCCGCGGCGCCGACAGGAGGGGCTCGCGGACGAGGCCGCCGTAGGCGACGACGACGGCGAGCTCGGGCTCGAGCGCGGTGATCCGGTCCGTCGTCTCGGCGTCGAGCCGGTTCGCCTCGATGACCGGCAGGCCGAGCGCCTCGGCCGCTGCCGCGACGGGCGTGGGCGTGAGCTGGCGCTTGCGCCCCTGCGGGGAGGCGGCGCGCGTGATGACCGCCGCGATCTCGTGCCGCGGCGCGAGCGCCTCGAGGCTGGGGACGGCGGCTGCGGGGCTGCCGGCGAAGACGATGCGCATGGTTCCTCACGGTGACGCGGAAGCGATGGTGCCGATGGCGTGCTCGGGCGCGAGGCGACGCTCGTGCCGATCCTCCATCATCCCGCATCGCCCCGCCCTCGCGGGCGCCGCGCCTCAGAGGCCGTCGAAGGGCTCGGGGTCGTCGAAGCGGATGCGCAGGCGCGCGGGAGCGCCGGGCTTGCGCGGGCGCGCCGCGGCGGCGAGCACGCGGCCTCGCGCGATGCCCGCGACGCGCGCGCCGTCGGCGTAGGGGAAGCGGGCGATCGCGCGCTCGAGCTCGCCCTCGCGGCTGCCCTTCACGATCCCCGCCGGCGCGGGCACGGGACCGAGCACGTCGAGGTGCTCGACCTCGGCGAGCGCCGCGAGGGCGTCGGCGACGGCGTCGGGGTGGCCGACGACGGATGCGGTGCGCACCGCGGGCGGGAAGCGCAGCGCGCGCCGCTCGGCGAGCTCCGCCCTCGCGAACGGCACCGTCGTGTCGCCCGTGATCGCCGTCGCGACCGTGCCGGCGACGCCGGCGAGCACGACCGCGGCTCCGTCGGCGGCGAGCGCCCGCGCGGTCGCCCACTGCCGCACCGCCTCCTCCGCGACGCGCAGGCCCTCCAGCGCCAGGAGCGCGTCGCCGTCGAGCAGGAGCACGGCGCCGTACCCGCCGTCGGCGATCGGCTCCGCGCCGCGCGTCGCGACCACGAGCCGCGGCTTGCCGTCGAGCGCGAGCCGCTCGTGCTCGCCGTCGGCGACCACGACGGGCACGCCCGGGAAGGCGCGGCCGAGCTCCTCGGCGATGCGCACCGACCCGCGACCCACCTCGACGAGGCGCTGGCCGCGGCAGCTCTGGCAGCGCCAGGAGGCGGCGAGCCTGCCGCACAGCCGGCACGCGGGTGCGGAGCCGCGGGAGCGCTGCCCGAGGGGCCCGCCGCACGTCGTGCAGCGAGCCCGAGCCCCGCAGTCGCCGCAGCGGAGCCCCGGCGCGTGGCCGGGCCGGGCGACCTGCACGAGCACGGGCCGCTCGGCGATCGCGGTGCGCGCGGCCGCGAACGCGGACGCCGGGATCCGTCGCCCGTCGTCGGCGAGCGCGGCCGGCAGCACCCGCACGCGGTGCGCGCCGACGCGCTCGTGCTCGAGGAAGCCGAGCTCGACGAGCCGCTCGGCCTCGCTCGAGCGGGAGTGGCCCGCGAGCACGAGCGCGCTGCCGGCCTGCGCCTGCCGCACGAGCGCGGCGTCGCGCGCGTGCACCCACGGCGCGAGCGGCTCGGAGAGCAAGGGATCGCCGTCCTCCCAGACCACGAGGAGCCCGAGCCTCGCCGCTGGCGCGTAGACGGCGGAGCGCGGCCCGATGATGGCGACGGGATCGCCGTCGAGGCAGCGCAGGAACGCGCGGTAGCGCTCGGGGTTCTTCTGCCGCGCGTCGAGCTCGACGACGCGCTCTGCGCCGAGCGCCGCGGTGAGCGCGATGCGCAGCTGCCGCTGGTCGCGGTGATCCGGCACGACGGCGATCGCCTGCTCGCCCCGCTCGACCGCTTGCCGCATGAGGCTCGCGAGGTCGATCGCCCAGCGCCCGATCCACGCGGCGCCCCCCGGCTCCCCTGGCGCGTCGACCTGCGCGACCCCGCCCGCGCACTCGACCGCGACGCGCCGGCGGGCCTCGACGAGGCCCGGCAGCGGCTGCTCGGCGACGTCGCGCTCCGGCAGCGGCGGCAGCGGCGGGCGCTCCTGCGCGAGCCACTGCTTCTCGACGCGCGCCTGGCGACCGGGGATCGCCACGCGCAGCACGTCGGCGGCGCCGCCCGCAGCGCGATCGGCGACGGCGCGAGCGAGGGCCCACACCTCCGGCTGCAGCACGGGCACCGGGGAGACGACCTGCTCGACGTCGGCGACCTCGCCGTCCCACTCGCGGGCATCCGCGACCTCGACGACCCATCCGGTCGCCTGCCGGTCGCCGCGCAGCGGCACGCGCACGCGCACGCCCGGCACGACGCCGCCCCGCTCACCGGCGAGCGAGGGCGGCACGCGGTACTCGAAGAGCCGATCGAGCTGCGGCAGCCGCGAGTCGACCACGACGCGCGCGAAGCGGACGGGCTCGGCCGCGCCCTCGGCGGACGGCGCCGCCACGGGGCTCAGAGCCCCGCGGCGGAGCGCAGCGCGTCGACGCGGTCGAGCCGCTCCCACGTGAAGCCGGGCAGCTCGCGGCCGAAGTGCCCGTAGGCGGCCGTCTGCCGGTAGATGGGCTTGCGCAGCTCGAGGTCGCGCACGATGGCGCCCGGGCGCAGGTCGAAGACCTCGAGGATCGCTGCCTGGATGGCGTCGTCCGAGACGACGCCCGTGCCGAACGTCTCGACGTAGATGCCGACGGGCTGCGCCATGCCGATCGCGTACGCCGCCTGCACCTCGAGCCGGGAGGCGAGGCCCGCCGCGACGGCGTTCTTCGCGACCCAGCGCAGCGCGTACGCGGCGGAGCGGTCGACCTTCGAGGGGTCCTTGCCGCTGAAGGCGCCGCCGCCGTGGCGCGCGGCTCCCCCGTAGGTGTCGACGATGATCTTCCGGCCCGTGAGGCCGGCGTCGCCCTTGGGCCCGCCGGTGAGGAAGGAGCCGGAGGGGTTGACGATCGTGCGCATCGCGCTCGTGTCGAGGCCGAGCCCGCTCACGACGGGCTCGATGACGTGCTGCACGACGGCGTCGCGGATGTCGTCGTTCGTGACGCCCGGCGCGTGCTGCGTCGAGACGAGCACGGCGTCCACGCTCACCGGGGTGAAGCCGTCGTAGCCGATCGTCACCTGAGTCTTGCCGTCGGGGCGCAGCCACGGGATCTCGCCCGAGCGGCGCACGGCGGCGAGCCGCTCGGCGAGCCGGTGCGCCGCCCACGCGGTCGCCGGCATGAAGACGGGCGTCTCGTCCGTCGCGAAGCCGAACATGATGCCCTGGTCGCCCGCGCCGTCGCGGTCGAGCGGGTCGATCGAGCCGTCGCGCGCCTCGACCGCGGTGTCGACGCCCGTCGCGATCTCGCTCGACTGCTCGCCGATCGAGACGGTCACGCCGCACGAGTGGCCGTCGAAGGAGACCTCGCTCGAGTCGTAGCCGATGTCGATGATCGTCTTGCGCGCGAGGGAGGCGATGTCGACGTAGCCGGTCGTGCGCACCTCGCCGGCGACGTGCACGAGTCCCGTGGTCACGAGCGTCTCGACGGCGACGCGCGCCTCGGTGTCCTGCGCGAGCATCGCGTCGAGCACGGCGTCGGAGATCTGGTCGGAGATCTTGTCCGGGTGCCCCTCGGTGACGGACTCCGAGGTGAACAGGCGCAGGCTCACTGGGCTCCTCCTTCGCGCGCCGGCAGGCGCACGGCGATCGCGTCGATGATGTCTCGGGCCACCGACGCCTTCTCGCCGACGCTCTCGGCGATCACGCCGGTCGCGTCGAGCACGCGCACGCTCGTGGGCACGTGGCCGAATCCCTCGTCGTGGCCGACGCGGTTGACGACGAGCAGGTCGGCGCCCTTCCGCGCGAGCTTCGCGCGACCGCGCTCGACGAGCGCGGCCTCGTCGGGCTCGGTCTCAGCGGCGAAGCCGACGACGAGGTTCGCGCGCTCGCGCTGGGCGAGCGAGGCGAGGATGTCGGGGTTCTGCGTGAGGCGGAGCGTCGGGCGCTCGCCCCACTCCTCCTTCGTGCGCTTGCCGTCGGAGACGCCGTCGACGCGGTAGTCGGCGACGGCCGCCGCCATGACGAGCACGTCGGCGCTCGCGCGCGCCTCCATCGCCTCCTGCAGCTGCGCCGTGGTCTCGACCTCGACGAGCGCGACGCCCTCGGGCGCGGCGACGTGGAGGTTCGCGCCGACGAGGGTGACGTCGGCGCCCGCGTCGCGCGCGGCCGCGGCGAGCGCGAC
>JAPSIA010000208.1 GCA_031179215.1 Agrococcus sp. | reverse complement strand
GTGCCGCCGAGCGCGAGCAGCTCCTCGTGCGTGCCGCGCTCGACGATGCGGCCCGCGTCGATGACGAAGATGATGTCGGCGTCGCGGATCGTCGAGAGCCGGTGGGCGATCGCGAGCGTCGTCCTGCCACGGGCGGCCTCGTCGAGCGCGGCCTGCACGACGCGCTCCGAGACGGTGTCGAGCGCGCTCGTCGCCTCGTCGAGCACGAGCACCTCGGGATCCTTGAGCAGCACGCGCGCGATCGCGATGCGCTGCTTCTCGCCCCCGGAGAGCCGGTAGCCGCGCTCGCCGACGATCGTGTCGTAGCCGTCGGGGAAGCGCTGGATCGTCTCGTGGATGCTCGCGGCGCGCGTCGCGCGGTCGAGCTCCTCGTCGGTCGCGTCGGGCTTCGCGTAGCGCAGGTTCTCCCGGATCGACGCGTGGAAGAGGTAGGGCTCCTGGCTCACGATGCCGATGTGGTCGGCGAGGGCAGCCGGGTCGATCTCGCGCACGTCGACGCCCGCGAAGCGCACCGCGCCGCCCGTGACCTCGTGCAGCCGCGGCAGGAGGTAGCCGATCGTGGTCTTGCCCGCGCCGGAAGGGCCGACGAAGGCGGCGAAGGTGCCGGGGGCGAGCGTGAAGGAGACGCCGTCGAGCGTGTTCGCCTCCCCCTCGCGCGCATCCGGGTAGCGGAACTCGACGTCGTCGAACTCGACCTCGCCGAGCCGCCCCGCGATCGGCGGCACCGGCTTCGCGGGCGGCACGATCGCCGGCGCGAGGTCGAGGTACTCGAAGATGCGGGCGAAGAGCGCGGCGCTCGTCTGCAGGTCGAGCGCGACGCGCAGCAGGCCCATGAGCGGCATGAGCAGCCGGGCCTGCACCGTCGTGAAGGCGACGAGCGTGCCCGCGGTGACGCCGGCATCCGCACCCGTCATCTGCGCGCCCGAGATGAGGTAGCCCGCGATGACGTAGATGACCGCCGGGAGGATCGAGATGAAGATCGACACGACGGCGAAGAAGCTCTGGCCGCTCATCGTGAGCCGCACCTGCAGCGCGACCTGCCGATCGTTCTCGTCGCGGTAGCGGCGCAGCTCGTCCTGCTGGCGGCCGAACGCCTTCGCGAGCAGGATGCCAGAGACCGAGAGCGACTCCTGCGTGATGGCGGTCATCTCGCTCAGCGACTCCTGCGTCTGCGTCGCGATGCGCGCGCGCACCTGCCCGACGCGGCGCTGCAGGAACACGAGCAGCGGCGTGAGCAGCACGGCCGCGATCGTGAGCTGCCAAGACAGGATGAGCATCGTCACGAGGCTCGCGATGACCGTGACGGTGTTGCCGACGACCGAGGAGACGGTGTTCGAGAGCACGTTCGCGACGCCGCCGACGTCGTTCTGCAGCCGCGACTGGATGACGCCCGTCTTCGTGCGCGTGAAGAAGGCGAGCTCCATCTGCTGCAGCCGACCGAAGAGGCTCGTGCGCAGCTCGCCCATGACGCGGTTGCCCACGCGCGAGGTGAGCCAGGTCTGCCAGATGCCGATGAGGCTCGAGGCGACCCACAGCGCCACCATGGTGCCCACGAGCGCCCACAGCAGCCGGAGGTCCGGACCGCCCTCCGGGGGGAAGAGCGCCTCGTCGAAGACGCGCTGCGTGAGCAGCGGCGGGAAGACCGCGATCGTCGCGACGACGAGCACGAGCACGATCGTGAGGATGATCTGGCGCTTGTGCGGCGCGAAGAGGCCGAGGATGCGCTTGCCGAGGTCGGGCACTCGGGGCGCCGTCTGGTTGGCCTGCCGCTGCGCCGACTCGTCGCGCATCGCCACGCGCCCGCC
The DNA here is from genome assembly GCA_031179215.1 of Agrococcus sp. Taxonomy (GTDB): domain Bacteria; phylum Actinomycetota; class Actinomycetes; order Actinomycetales; family Microbacteriaceae; genus Agrococcus. The sequence goes on along the minus strand of JAPSIA010000208.1, from coordinate 152 downwards.
GCCGCCGCGGCCCATCCCCATGCTCACGTGCCGAGCGTAGCGCCGAGCGCCCCTGCAGCTCGGGCGCTCGGGGGCGCGGGCCGATGCCGAACCCCGCACGTCAGCGCGACGATCCCGCCCGGGCGAGCGGCGGGCGTCAGCCGCGCGGGCGA
>JAPSIA010000019.1 GCA_031179215.1 Agrococcus sp. | reverse complement strand
GCCGCATGATCTCGACCCTGCTCGAGATCGACGGCAGGCCCATCTCCTCCTTCGGCACCGACGCGGTGCTGCTCGCGACCCCGACCGGCTCGACCGCCTACTCGTTCTCCGCCGGCGGCCCGATCGTGTGGCCGACCGCCGAGGTGCTGCTCATGGTCCCGCTCGGCGCGCACGCCCTCTTCACCCGCCCGCTCGTCGTCGCGCCCACCTCCACCATGAGCGTCACGATCGCCGACGACTCCACGAGCGCCGCCATGCTGTGGTGCGACTCGCGGCGCTCGTTCGAGCTGCCGCAGGGCTCGCGCGTCGAGGCGTCGCGCGACCCGTCGCCCCTGCGCTTCGCGCGGCTGACGAAGGCGCCCTTCTCCGACCGCCTCGTGGCGAAGTTCCACCTGCCGGTCGAGGGCTTCCGGCGGCAGCGGCCGTGACGCGCCTCGACGAGCTCACGATCCGCTCGCTCGGCGTGATCGACGAGGCGCGCGTACCGATCGGCGCTGGGTTCACCGCCATCACGGGCGAGACGGGCGCGGGCAAGACGATGCTCGTGCAGGCGCTCGCGCTCCTGCGCGGCGAGCGCGCCGACGCGGGCGTGATCCGCGCGGGCGAGGAGCGCGCGGCGGTGCAGGGCGTGTGGCTCGTCGACGACCCGGATGCCGTGGGTCTCGTCGAGGACGCGGGCGGCAGCGTCGACGACGGCGAGCTCATCCTCGGACGCGGCATCTCGCGAGGGCCCGACGGCGCCGCGCGCTCCCGCGCGCAGGCGGGCGGCGCCGCGGTGCCCGCAGGCCTGCTGCGCGAGCTCGCCGACCGCCTCGTCGCCGTCCACGGGCAAGCCGACCAGCAGCGCTTGCGCTCCGCGGAGGCGCAGGCGGCCGCGCTCGACCGCGCCGCGGGCGAGCCGCTGCGCGCGCTGCTCGGCGAGTACCGGCGCGAGCACGCGGCGTGGACGGGCGCGCGCGAGGCGGCCGACCGCATCCGCACGCAGCGCGACGCGCGTGCCGCCGAGGCGGCGTCGATCCGCGCCGAGCTCGAGGCACTCGAGGCGCTCGACCCGCAGCCGGGGGAGCAGGACGAGCTCGCGGCGGCCGCCCACCGGCTCGAGCACGCGGAGGCGTGGCGCACCGAGCTCGCCCAGGCGCACGCCGCGCTCGCGGGCGACGAGTCGCCCGACGCGATCACGCAGGGCGCCATCGTGCAGGCGGGCACGGCGCGTCGCCTCGTCGAGCGTGCCTCGGCCGACGACGCGGCGCTCGCCGAGGCGCTCGAGATGCTCGTGCAGGCGGACGCGCTCCTGCAGGAGGCCTCGGGCTCGATCGTCAAGGCGCTCGAGGACCTCGAGCGGCCCGAGCGCAGCCTCGACGAGGTGCAGCAGCGGCGCGCCGATCTCGCCTCCCTCGAGCGACGGCTCGGCCGGCCCCTCGACGAGGCGCTCGCGGCAGCTCCACAGGCCGCGCTGCGGCTCGCCGAGCTCGAGGGCGACGACGACGAGCTCGAGCGGCTCGCGGCTGAGGAGCAGCGGCGCCTCGAGGCGACGACCGCGCTCGCCGATCGGCTGAGCGCCATGCGAGCCGAGGCCGCGCGCAGGCTCGAGGAGGCCGTGCACGTCGAGCTCGCGGCGCTCGCGATGCCGAACGCGCGGCTCGTCGTCGAGGTCGAGCCGACGGCGGTGCTCGGCGCGAGCGGCCGTGATCGCGTGACGATGCTGCTCGCCCCGCACCCCGGCGCAGAGCCGCGACCGGTGCAGAAGGGCGCCTCCGGCGGCGAGCTGAGCCGCATCATGCTCGCGCTCGAGGTCGCCCTCGCCGCGGGGCCCCTGTCGGAGCAGAGCGTGCCGACCATGGTCTTCGACGAGGTCGACGCCGGTGTCGGCGGAGCCGCCGCGATCGAGATCGGGCGGCGGCTCGCGCGGCTCGCCGAGCACTGCCAGGTGATCGTCGTCACGCACCTCGCGCAGGTCGCCGCGTTCGCCGAGCACCACGTGCGCGTCGAGAAGGGGACCGACGGGCGCATCACCGCCTCGCAGGTCGCGCCGGTCGAGGGGGAGGACCGCCTCGCCGAGCTCGCCCGCATGCTCTCGGGCACCGCATCCGACGCCGCGCTCGCGCATGCCCGCGAGTTGCTCGAGGATGCGCGCCCGGTGGGATAGGCTCGAAGCCCGTGAACCTCGTTGCGCCGAACGCCGCCCAGCAGCCCACGGACTCGCCCACTCCGGCCCCCGCCGCAGCCAAGGTGACCAAGCAGATCTTCGTCACGGGCGGTGTCGTCTCCTCGCTCGGCAAGGGCCTCACGGCCGCCTCGCTCGGCAACCTGCTCACCGCGCGCGGGCTGCACGTCGTGATGCAGAAGCTCGACCCGTACCTCAACGTCGATCCGGGCACGATGAACCCCTTCCAGCACGGCGAGGTGTTCGTCACGGACGACGGCGCCGAGACCGACCTCGACATCGGCCACTACGAGCGCTTCCTCGACGTCAACCTCTCGCAGGCGGCGAACGTCACGACGGGCCAGATCTACTCGCGCGTCATCGAGCGCGAGCGCCGCGGCGAGTACCTCGGCGACACCGTGCAGGTCATCCCGCACATCTCCGACGAGATCAAGCGGCGCATGCGGCTGCAGTCCGAGCAGGACCCGCAGCCCGACGTCATCATCACCGAGATCGGCGGCACGGTCGGCGACATCGAGTCGCAGCCGTTCATCGAGTCGGCGCGGCAGATCCGCCACGAGCTCGGCAGGCAGAACGTCTTCTTCGTCCACGTCTCGCTCGTGCCGTTCCTCGGCGCCTCCGGCGAGCAGAAGACGAAGCCGACCCAGCACTCGGTCGCGACGCTGCGCTCGATCGGCATCCAGCCCGACGCGCTCGTGCTGCGCAGCGACCGGCCGGTCTCCGACGGCAACCGCAAGAAGATCGCTCTCATGTGCGACGTGCCCGAGCAGGCGGTCGTCAACGCGATCGACGTGCCGTCGATCTACGACATCCCCACGATGCTCACCGAGCAGGGCCTCGACTCGTACATCATCGGGCAGCTCGGGCTCGACGGGGCGGGCGAGGTCGACTGGACGCGCTGGCAGCCCGTGCTCGACGCCGTGCACGCGCCCAAGCACACCGTCACGATCGGCATGGTCGGCAAGTACATCGACCTGCCGGACGCGTACCTCTCGGTGACGGAGGCGGTCAAGGCCGGCGGGTTCGCGAACCAGACGAAGGTCGAGATCCGCTGGATCCGCTCGGACGACTGCCAGACCCCCGAAGGCGCGGCGGCCGCGCTCGGCGGCCTCGACGGCATCGTCGTGCCCGGCGGCTTCGGCATCCGCGGCATCGAGGGCAAGCTCGGCGCGCTGAAGTTCACGCGCGAGAACGAGATCCCCACGCTCGGCCTGTGCCTCGGCCTGCAGTGCATGGTGATCGAGGCGGCGCGCAACCTCGCGGGCATCGAGGGCGCCTCGTCGACCGAGTTCGACGAGGAGACGCCCGCGCCCGTCATCGCGACGATGGCCGAGCAGAAGCAGCACATCCACGGCGGCGACCTCGGCGGCACGATGCGCCTGGGCCTCTACGAGGCGAAGCTCGCCGAGGGATCGCTCGCCGCGCGCCTCTACGGCGACACCGTCTCGCACGAGCGCCACCGCCACCGCTACGAGGTCAACAACGCCTACCGCGAGCAGATCGCCGCCTCGGGGCTCGCCTTCTCCGGCACCTCGCCCGAGGGCACGCTCGTGGAGTACGTCGAGATGCCCGGCCACCCCTTCTACATCGGCACGCAGGCCCACCCGGAGCTGCGCAGCCGGCCGAACCGTGCGCACCCGCTCTTCCGCGGGCTCGTCGAGGCAGCGCTCGAGCGCCAGCGGGCGTCGAAGCTGTTCGACGAGACCGACGACGCCGACGCGACCGCGTGACGACGAGCCGAGGATGATCGAGGATGCGCTCGGACGCCGTCCGGTGCTCGCGCGCGAGCGGCTCTTCGCGGGCCGCATCTGGGACGTCGAGGCGCACGAGCTCGAGCTCGCCGGGGAGCGCATCCGCCGCGAGGTGATCGTGCATCCCGGCGCCGTCGCGGTCGTCGCGCTCAACGACGCCGATGAGATCATGCTCGTGCACCAGTACCGGCACCCGGCGGGCGGCACGCTGTGGGAGCTGCCCGCGGGCCTGCTCGACGTGCACGGCGAGGATCCGCTCGCGGCCGCGCAGCGCGAGCTCGCCGAGGAGACCGACCTCGGAGCGCGCACGTGGCGCACGCTCGTCGACGTCTCGACCTCGGGCGGCGGCTCGACCGAGATCATCCGCGTCTACCTCGCGACCGACGTGCACGAGCTGCCCGACGCCTTCGAGCGCGAGCACGAGGAGGCGGCGATGGAGCGGCGCTGGGTGCCGCTCGACGAGGTGCTCGAGGCGGCGCTCGCGATGCAGCTGCACAACGCGACGCTCCTGGCGGCGCTGCTCGCCCTCACGCAGCTGCGTGCCCGCGGCGTCGAGGCGCACCCCGCCGACGTGCCCTTCGACTGGCACCGGCCGCGCCAGCCATGATCAGCACCGCTCCGGTGCCCGCACGGCCGTGACGCCCCAGCAGGCGGTCGATCGGCTGCTGCGGCAGCTCGCGATCGAGCGCGGGCTCTCGAAGCACACCGTCGCGGCCTACCGCCGCGACCTCACCGGCTACCTCGCGGTGCTCGAGCAGCGTGGCGTGACCGATGTTGCGGCGATCGGACGCGAGGACGTCGCGGCGTTCCGCGGCGCGCTCGCCGACCGCGGCCTCGCCGCCTCCTCGGTCGCGCGGCACCTCTCGGCCGTCAAGGCGCTGCACCGCTGGCTCGTCGAGGAGCGCATCGCGATCGAGGACGTCGCCAAGGACGAGCGGCCGCCGAAGCTGCCCCAGCGCTTGCCGAAGGCCATCTCCGTCTCCCAGATGCAGCGCCTGCTCGAGGTCGCGGGCGGTGCGACGCTCGGCGACGGCGAGGCGATGAGCGGCGCGGTGAGCGATGGCGCGGCCGTCGACCCCGCGCGGCTGCGGGATCGCGCGCTGCTCGAGCTGCTCTACGCCACGGGCGCCCGCATCTCGGAGATCGTCGCGCTCGACGTCGACGAGGCGGCCTCGCTCGGCGAGCACGGGCTGCTGCGCGTGACGGGCAAGGGCGCGAAGCAGCGGCTCGTGCCCGTGGGATCCTACGCGCGGGCGGCGCTGGATGCGTGGCTCGTGCGGGGCAGGGCCGCCTTCGCCGCGAAGGGGCGCGGAAGTCCCGCGCTGCTGCTCGGCGCACGCGGGGGCAGGCTCTCGCGCCAGGCGGCGTGGGAGATCATCCAGCGCGTGGCGGAGGAGGCGGGCGTGCCGGGCGTCTCGCCGCACACGTTCCGCCACTCGTTCGCGACCCACTTGCTCGAGGGCGGCGCCGACGTGCGCGTCGTGCAGGAGCTGCTCGGCCACGCATCCGTCGCGACGACGCAGATCTACACGCACGTGACCGCCGACACCCTCCGCGACATGTACTCGAGCGCGCATCCGCGCGCCCGCTGAGCCCATCGTGCGAGACCGAGCCTCGGCCGCAAGTGCGGCTCTCGCCGCAGCGCGCGAAGCGGTCACGGGGCGCGGCGATGCGGTCGCCGAGCCGACAGTTCCGCCTCCGCCCTTGCACGCGCGCCCGAATCGCCTCCCCTGGGGACGCAGCGGCGCGGCCGGCGCCGCCCAGGTGCACGGGGAGGGGCGGATCGGGCCGCCGAGCCTCAACCAGAGGTTGAGATACACGCCGCCCGGGCCTACGGGCGATCCCGCTGCGGGTTCCTAGACTCGAGAGCGTGAGCAAGAGCACCGAGACCCTGGCCGGCATGGAGGCGCCCACGCTCGGGCCGACCGGGCGTCCGGAGCGCGACTTCCCGGTGCCGTCGCCGCTGAAGAGCCACGGTCCCGCCCGCATCGTCACGATGTGCAACCAGAAGGGCGGCGTCGGCAAGACGACGACCACGATCAACCTCGGCGCGGCCGTGGCCGAGTACGGCCGACGCGTGCTCGCGATCGACTTCGACCCGCAGGGCGCGCTCTCCGCGGGCCTCGGCGTCGACAACCACGACGCCGTCACGATCTACGACCTGCTGCTCAACCCCAAGCTCGATCCGCGCGAGGCGATCCAGTCGACCACGGTCGAGGGACTCGACGTCATCCCCGCCAACATCGACCTCTCCGCCGCCGAGGTGCACCTCGTCAACGAGGTCGCGCGGGAGCAGATCCTCGCCCGCGTGCTGCGCAAGGTCGTCGACGACTACGATCTCGTGCTCATCGACTGCCAGCCCTCGCTCGGCCTCCTCACCGTCAACGCGCTCACCGCCGCGCACGGCGTGCTCATCCCGCTCGAGAGCGAGTTCTTCGCCCTCCGCGGTGTCGCGCTGCTCAAGGAGACGATCGAGAAGGTGCAGGACCGCCTGAACCCCGCGCTCGAGCTCGACGGCATCCTCGTGACGATGTACGACGCCCGCACGCTCCACGCGCGCGAGGTCATGGATCGCGTCGTGCAGGCCTTCGGCGACACCGTGCTCGAGACCGTCGTGCGCCGCACGGTCAAGTTCCCCGACGCATCGGTCGCCGGGGTGCCCGTGACGCAGTTCGCGCCCGAGCACGCCGCGGCGGAGATCTACCGCCAGCTCGCGCGCGAGCTCATCGCGCGCGGCGCCATCGCGTAGCCGCGCCGTGCCACCGCCCGACGTCGAGGCGCCCCGGGAGGGCGCGAGCGAGCCGACGGGCGACGCCGCGGACGCCGGCGAGCAGATCGGGTTCCGCCTCGCGCTCGACAACTTCGACGGCCCCTTCGACCTGCTCCTCACCCTCATCGGCAACCGCTCGATGGACGTGACGGATGTCGCCCTCAGCCGCGTCACGAACGAGTTCATCGCCTACGTGCGCACGCTCGACACGCACGAGGAGCTCGAGCAGGCGAGCGAGTTCATCGTCGTCGCCGCGACGCTGCTCGACCTCAAGATCGCGTCGCTCCTGCCCGCCGGCGACGTCGTCGACAGCGAGGACGTCGCGCTGCTCGAAGCGCGCGACCTGCTCTTCGCGCGACTGCTGCAGTACCGCGCGTTCAAGCAGGCGGCGCAGTGGATGGCCGCGTCGCTCGCGGCGGAATCCGGCCGCCACGCGCGATCCGTGCGGCTCGAGGAGCGCTTCCGGCAGCGCACGCCGGAGCTCAAGTGGACGCTCTCGCCCGATGACTTCGCCGCGCTCGCGCTGCTCGCGCTCACGCCGAAGGAGGTGCCGACGGTGGGCCTCACGCACCTGCACGCACCGCTCGTGTCGATCCGCGAGCAGGCCGCGCACATCGTCGCGACCCTGCGCAGCACGGGCACGACGACCTTCCGCGAGCTCATCGCGGGGGAGGCGACCAGGGGCGTCATCGTCGCGCGCTTCCTCGCCGTGCTCGAGCTCTACCGCCATGCCGCCATCACCTTCGAGCAGCTCGAGCCGCTCGGCGAGCTCTCGATCAGCTGGACCGGCCACGACTTCCGCGACGAGGACCTCGTCGCCCTGGGGGCAGACTATGACCATGCCTGAGACGAGCACCGACACGGATCCGGCCGTCGCGGGCGCGCCGGTGGCGGCCGACGCGCGCGCGCCCGAGCCGCCGGCGAGCGACGGGCACCCGGAGCGGGACGGCGATGAGGCGCCGGTCGCAGACAGGTCCCACCTGCCGCTCGAGCGCCGCATCGAGGCGATCCTCATGGTCGCCGACGAGCCGCAGGGCGCCGTGCACCTCGCGACCGCGCTGCGCGCCCCCGTCAAGGCCGTCAAGGCCGCGATCGAGGCGCTGCGCGCCGACTACGACGGCGAGGGCGCAGGCCCCGAGCGCGGCTTCGAGCTGCGCGAGGTCGGCGGCGGCTGGCGCATCTACGTGCGCGAGGCGTACGACGCCGACGCCGCCGACTTCGTCCTCACGCAGACCCCGACGAAGCTCTCGCAGGCTGCGCTCGAGACGCTCGCCGTCATCGCCTACAAGCAGCCCATCACGCGCGGCGCCGTCGCGGCGATCCGCGCCGTCAACGTCGACTCCGTCGTGCGCACGCTGCTCGGGCGCGGCCTCATCCGGGAGGCCTTCGCCGACGCCGAGACCGGCGCGATCCACTACGAGACGACCGAGCTGCTGCTGACGCAGCTGGGCCTGAACTCGCTCGAGGAGCTGCCGCCGATCAGCCCGCTGCTCCCCGACGGCGAAGAGGAGCTGCAGGCATGAGCGATCAGCACAGCGCCGAGGGCGAGCGGCTGCAGAAGGTGCTCGCCGCGGCGGGCGTCGCGAGCCGCCGCGTCGTCGAGGACATGATCGTCGCGGGCCGCATCACGGTCGACGGGAGCGTCGTGACCGAGCTCGGCACGCGCATCCGCCCCGACGCGCGCGTGACGGTCGACGGCACGGCGGTGCAGCTCGACGCGACGAAGCGCTACTTCATGCTCAACAAGCCGACGGGCGTCGTCTCGACCATGAGCGACGAGCGCGGGCGTCCGGATCTGCGTGCCTTCGTGGCCGACATCCCCGAGCGCGTCTACAACGTCGGCAGGCTCGACGCCGACACCTCGGGCCTCCTCATCCTCACGAACGACGGCGAGCTCGCGCACGTGCTCGCGCACCCCTCCTTCGGGGTCGAGAAGACCTACGTCGCGAAGGTGCGCGGCGCGGTCGACCAGCGCGTCATCCGCCGGCTCCTCGAGGGCTTCGAGCTCGAGGACGGCGCGATCCGCGCCGACGCCGCCAAGCTCATCGGCGCGCCCTCCAAGGGCCATTCGATGGTCGAGCTCACCTTGCACTCCGGACGCAACCGCATCGTGCGCCGCATGCTCGACCACGTCGGCCACCCCGTCGTCGAGCTCGTGCGCCGCTCCTTCGGGCCGCTGCACCTGGGCACCCTCCGGTCGGGTCGCGTGCGCGAACTCACTACGATGGAGCGCGGTGCCATCCTCACGCTCGCGAGATCGGCCACCTAGCCCCCGAACCCCCACCGCCCGCAAGGAGCCCTCGTGACCCACCGACTGCGCGGACCCGTGCGCATCGTCGGCACGGGCCTGCTCGGCACCTCGATCGGCCTGGGACTGGCGGCGCGGGGCGTCGAGGTGCAGCTGAGCGACGCGTCGCCGACCGCGATGCGGCTCGCCGCCGACTACGGCGCGGGCCGCCCTGCCGAGCCCGGCGACGCGCCGGAGCTCATCGTCGTCGCCGTGCCGCCGGACGTCACGGCGCACGTCGTCGCTGCCGAGCTCGAGGCGTTCCCGGATGCGGTCGTCACCGACGTCGCGTCGGTCAAGGCCGTGCCGCTCGCGCAGCTGCGCGAGCTCGGGGCGGACGTCAGCCGCTACCTCGGCTCGCACCCCATGGCGGGGCGCGAGAAGAGCGGCGCGCTCGCCGGATCCGGCGACCTCTTCGTCGGCCGGCCGTGGGTGATCGCTGGCCACGACGCGATCTCGTACCGGCGCGGCAGCCTCATCGACGACCTCATCCTCGACCTCGGGGCGGTGCCGATCGAGTCGACGCCCGAGGAGCACGACCGCGCGGTCGCGATCGTGAGCCACGTGCCGCAGCTCGTCTCCTCGCTCATGGCCGCGCGGCTCGCCGACGCGCCTGACGAGGCGCTGCGGCTCGCGGGCGGCGGCGTCCGCGACGTCACGCGCGTCGCGGCGAGCGACCCTGCCCTCTGGATCCAGATCCTCGGCGCCAACGCGCCCGCGGTCGTCGAGCAGCTCCGCGCGCTGCAGGCCGACCTCGCGACGCTCGTCGACGCGCTCGAGCAGCCCGAGGCGAGCGGGAGCCGGAAGGCGGTCGCGGATGCGCTGCGCGCCGGCAACGAGGGCGTCGCGCGCCTGCCAGGCAAGCACGGCACGCACACGCGCTTCACGCTCGTGCAGGTGCGCATCGACGACCGACCGGGCCAGCTCGCGAGGCTCCTGGCCGACATCGGCGACGCCGGCGTCAACCTCGAGGACCTGCGGCTCGAGCACGCGGAGGGCGCGCAGTTCGGCGTCGCCGAGATCACCGTGCTGCCCGAGGCCGTCGTGCACCTGCACGAGGCGCTCGAGCAGCGGGGATGGCAGGTGGTGGCATGAGCGGCGGACAGCGGGTCGTCATCGCGATCGACGGCCCCGCGGGCAGCGGGAAGTCCTCGGTCGCGCGCGCCGTGGCGCGCGAGCTCGGCTACCAGTTCCTCGACACGGGCGCCGCGTACCGCGCGCTCGCGTGGCTCATCCTCGAGCGCGGCGGCGACACCGACGACGAGGCGACCGTCATCGGCAGCCTCGACGCGCTCGACTCGCTCGAGCTCACCGTCGACGCCGCGGGGCAGCGCGTCGCGATCGCGGGGCACGACGTGACCGAGGCGATCCGCTCCGAGCGCGTCTCCGCGGCGGTCTCGGGCGTCGCCCGCACGATCCCCGCTCGCGAGGCCGTCAACGTGCGCTTCCGCGCCATCATCGCCCAGGCCACGCCGGGCATCGTCGCCGAGGGGCGCGACATCACGACGGTCGTCGCGCCCGACGCCGATGTGCGCGTGCTCCTGACCGCCGACGAGGCCGTGCGCATCCGCCGCCGCTTCGGCGACGTCGGCGGCGACGAGCGGCAGGTGGGCGCGCGCCTCGCCGCGCGCGACGCCTCCGACTCGCGCGTCGTCGACTTCCTCAACGCCGCCGACGGCGTGACCGTCGTCGACTCCACCGATCTCACCTTCGACGAGACGGTCGACGCGATCGTCCGCCTCGCGACCCAGGAGCACGCATGACCGACACCCAGGGCTTCGAGCCCACCGACGAGCGCGAGCTCGAGCACGACGACCTCGACGGCGTCGAGGTCGAGCAGGCCTTCGAGACCGACGAGGCGCGCGTGCACGCGCTGCGCGCCGGCCTCGCCGACTACGAGCTCGACGACGAGGACGCCGCCCTCCTCGACCTCGCCGAGGAGGGCCCGGACGCCATCCAGATCCTGCCGGCGCTGCCCGTGCTCGCGATCGTCGGCCGCCCCAACGTCGGCAAGTCGGCGCTCGTCAACCGCATCCTCGGCCGCCGCGAGGCGGTCGTCGAGGACACGCCCGGCGTGACGCGCGACCGCGTCTCCTACAAGGCGGAGTGGAACGGGCGCCGCTTCACGCTCGTCGACACGGGCGGCTGGGAGCCCGACGCGCGCGGCATCGACCGCTCCGTCGCGCAGCAGGCCGAGATCGCCGTCGAGCTCGCCGACGCTGTGCTGTTCGTCGTCGACGTCAACGTCGGCCCGACCTCGACCGACGAGCACGTCGTGCGGATGCTCCGGCAGTCGCAGCGCCCGGTGATCCTCGTCGCGAACAAGTCGGACGACTCGCGCCGGGACATGGAGGCCGCGTCGCTGTGGAGCCTCGGGCTCGGCGAGCCGCACCCCGTCTCGGCGCTGCACGGCCGCGGCGTCGCCGACGTGCTCGACCTCGCGATGGAGGCGCTGCCCGACGTCTCGGCGGTCGCCAAGCAGGAGATCGGCGGGCCCCGCCGCGTCGCGCTCCTCGGCCGGCCGAACGTGGGCAAGTCGAGCCTGCTCAACAAGGCGGCGGGGGAGGAGCGCGTCGTCGTCAACGAGATGGCCGGCACGACGCGCGATCCCGTCGACGAGCAGATCGAGCTCGGCGGCCGCGTGTGGCGCTTCGTCGACACCGCCGGCATCCGCCGCCGCGTGCACCTGCAGCAGGGCGCCGACTTCTACGCGACGCTGCGCACGCAGGCCGCGCTCGAGAAGGCCGAGGTCGCGGTCGTGCTCCTCGACGTCACCGAGCCGCTCAGCGAGCAGGACGTGCGCATCGTCGACCTCGTGCTCGAGTCGGGTCGCGCGCTCGTGCTCGCCTTCAACAAGTGGGATCAGCTCGACGACGAGCGCCGCCGCTACCTCGAGCGCGAGATCGAGCAGGATCTCGCGCACGTCGACTGGGCGCCGCGCGTGAACATCTCGGCGCGCACGGGCCGGCACCTCGAGAAGCTCGTGCCCGCGCTCGAGACGGCCCTCGAGTCGTGGGACACGCGCATCCCGACCGGCAAGCTCAACGCCTTCATCGCCGATCTCGTCGCGGCGCACCCGCACCCGCTGCGCGGTGGCAAGCAGCCGCGCATCCTCTTCGCGACGCAGGCATCGACGCGCCCGCCGACCTTCGTGCTGTTCACGACCGGCTTCCTCGACCCGCAGTACCGCCGCTTCATCACGCGGCGCCTGCGCGAGGACTACGGCTTCGAGGGCTCGCCCATCGTCGTCAACATGCGGGTTCGTGAGAAGAGGCAGCGGCGCTAGGCGCGCATCGCGCTGCTCGCTGAGCTGGTGCGCGCCCGCAGGGCGCTCGCCGTGTCGAGGCGTGGGCCCTTCGACGCGCTCGGCGGCCTGCGGCCGCGGAGCGGCTCGGGGAGCGACCCTTCGACGCGCTCGGCGGCCTGCGGCCGCGGAGCGGCTCGGGGAGCGCCCTTCGAGGCGCTCGGCGGCCTGCGGCCGCGGAGCGGCTCAGGGCGCGCCCTTCGGCTCAGGGAGCGGGACGAGCGGGGTGCTCAGCGCACCTGGCGCGCGGCGAACTGCATCCGCGGGTTCGCGAAGGCGTCCTGCGCCTGCACGACGCGCAGCTCGCGCTCGCCCGAGTCGATCGTGACCTGCAGCAGGTCGAACACGCTCGACGCGGTGCGCTCGAGCGCGGTCGCCGCCGATCCCGTCTCGCGGTAGTGCGCCGTGAACAGCGCGCTCGTCACGTCGCCGGAGCCGTTCGCCTTGATCGGCAGGTGCGGCGTCTGCACGATCCACGCGCCCTCGTCGTCGGCGGCGAGCATCTCGATCGTGTCGGGCTCGCGATCGGGCCGCAGCACGCTCGTCACGAGCACGGTGCGCGGGCCGAGGTCGCGCGCGCGGTCGACCGACTCGAGCGTCGACTCGAGCGAGTCGGGGTCGGTGTGCGTCATGAAGCCGAGCTCGAACTGGTTCGGCGCGATGATGTCGGCGTGCGGCACGACGCGCTCGCGGATGAGCGGCGGGATCGTCGGCGCGACGAAGCACCCCGACTTCGCGTTGCCCATGACGGGGTCGCACGTGAAGGTCGCCGCAGGGTTGGCGGCCTTGACGCGCGCGACGGCGTCGACGACGACGTCGACGATCTCCTCGCCGCCCAGGTAGCCGGAGAGCACGCCGTCGACGGTGCCGAGCACGCCGCGATCCTCGATGCCCTGCACGACCCCCTGCACCTGCTCGGCGGGGATCGCCATCCCGCCCCACGCGCCGTAGCCCGTGTGGTTCGAGAAGTTGACGGTCAGCACGGGCCACACCTCGTGCCCGATGCGCTGCAGCGGGAAGACGGCGGCGGAGTTGCCGACGTGCCCGTAGGCGACGTGCGACTGGATCGACAGGAACCTCATCCTTCGATCATCCCACTTGCGGCGTGCCTGCGCTCAGCCGAGCGCCTCGAGCAGCGTGCCCTGGGCGAAGCCGAGCCAGTCGACGACGTCGCGCAGCTGGTCGAGGTCGTCGTCGGTGACACCGGGTGTGAGCGTCGCCTTGTCCTGCCCGGTGCGCACGTGCAGCACGAGCCGCACCTCGCCGAGCGCGCGCAGCCACGCCTCCGCGCCCTCGGCGTCGACCGCGATCTGCAGCTCGGCGTCGTCGCGCTCGTCGCCCTCGGCGGGCAGCGCCGTCTCGAGGTCGACCACCATGCGGGTCATGGTGCGGATGCGGTCGGCGGCGATGTCGGAGGAGGCGAGCCGGCGGAACTCGGCGGCGTCCTCCTCGCTCGCGTACGCGGTCGGGTAGAGCCTCGCGAGCACCGGGTCGTCGAGCGCCGCGCGCCGGTCGATGACCGCCCGGTGCAGCGCGAGCACCTGCCGCCCGAGGGTCGCGAGCATGTCGGCCTCCTCGGCGAGCATCGCGCACGCCGCGCCGTCGCCGTCGCGCCGCCAGGCCTTCACCGCGGGCTCCGCGTCACGGGTCGAGCCGCTCGAGGGTCGCGACGAGCCCGTCGGCGTGCAGCCCCGCGACGTGCATCTCCTGCTCCTCGCGCCCGCCGCGAGCGACGGCGGCGCGGCCTTCGCGCTCCGCGATCGCCGTGAGCTCCTCGGCGCGCGCTGCGCTGTAGCGGAAGCGCCGCATGAGCACGCGCACGACGTAGGGGCGCAGCGTGACCGGATCGTCCCAGAGGACGGTGGCCCACTCGCCGCCGGTGTCGGTCGCCTCGAGCGTGCCGAGCGAGGTCGCGAGCGACTGCTCGAGCGGCTGCTGCTCGTTCGCGCTCATCGGTCGACGACCTCGATGCCGGCGGTCGTCGGCCCGAGCACCGTCGCCACCACGTGGTGCGCCGCCGTGTCGGGCCCGCGCTCGATCGCGAGGCTCCAGAGCGCCAGCAGGAACCCGGCGGTCGCGAGGGCGACGCCGATCCAGGCGGGTGCGAGGTAGCCGAGCCCCGCGGCGATGACGGCACCGCCGAGCGCGGCGCCGAGCGCGTTGCCGACGTTGAACGCGGCGTGGTTCGTGGCAGCGCCGAGCAGCTCGGCGTCGCCCGCGATGCCCATGATGCGGGCCTGGATGGTCGGGGTGAGCACGCTGCCCGCGCCGCCGACGAGGAACGCGAGCGCGAACAGCGCGATCGGCTGCCAGCCGAGCAGCGCGAACAGCGCGAGCGAGCCGATGAGCACGGGGAAGGCGATCACGATCGTGCGGCGCATGCTGCGGTCGCTCGACCAGCCGCCGATGATGTTGCCGATCGTCATGCCGACGCCGATGGTGGCGAGGAGCCACGCGATGGCCGACTCGGGCAGCCCTGCCACGCGAGTGACGGTCTCGGCCGCATACGAGTAGACGGCGAAGAACCCGCCGAAGCCGATGCAGCCGACGGCGACCATGAGCCACAGCCTGGGGTTGCGGAAGGCGGCGAGCTCGCGCCGCGCCGAGCGCGTGGGATCGCCCGGCAGCTTCGGCAGCGCGATCCACGAGAGCACGAGCGTCGCGCAGAAGATCACCGCGACCGCGACGTACGTCCAGCGCCAGCCGGCGGCCTGACCGAGCCACGTGCCGAGCGGCACGCCGATGATGTTGGCGATCGTGAGGCCGGAGAGCGCGAGCGCCACGCCCGCCCCCTGCCTGCCCGGTCCCATGATGCGCGCGGCGAGCAGCGAGGCGACGCCGAAGTACGCGCCGTGCGGGATCGCCGCCGCGAAGCGCGCGGCGATCGTGAGCTCGAAGGTCGGCATGAGGCCGCTCGCGAGGTTCGCGAGCGTGAACGCGGCCGTCAGCAGCAGCACGAGCGTGCGCTGCGACATCCGCGCGGCCCAGATCGACACGAGCGGCGCGCCCACGACGACGCCGAGCGCGTAGGCGGTGATGAGCCAGCCCGCGTGGGCGATGCCGCCGGCGGGGTCCGCCTCGAACGAGGGCACGAGCTCGGTCGCGGCGAGCGGCAGGATGCCCATGGTGGCGAACTCGGTCGTGCCGATCCCGAAGCCGCCGAGCGCGAGCGTGAAGAGCGCGAGGAACCGTCGCGCGGGGGAGAGCTGCATCGCTTGCGATCGTACGCGCGTGCGGTGGCGCGCGCGTGCGCGGGGCGGCGAGGATTGCTACATTGGGGAGGTAAGGCTTGCCTCACTCGAGGCACGAGCAACCGGAGGCTGGCATGGCGGGACCCGAGCGCGTCGCGGCGGTCGCACCGCGATTCATCGAGCTCGAGGTGCTCGCGAACCAGCAGGTCTCGCCGCACATCCGGCGCGTGACGCTCGGCGGCGACGAGGTCTCGGCGATGACGCCGCAGGGCTACGACCAGTGGTTCCGCTTCTTCATGCGCCGCGAGGGGCAGGACGCCCTGCACGTGCCCGAGAGCCCCTCGACGTGGTTCCCCCAGTACCTCGCGATGCGCTCGTCGGAGCGACCGTGGATCCGCAACTACACCGTGCGCGACTTCCGCCTCGAGGCGGGCGAGCTCGACATCGACTTCGTGTGCCACGAGGACCCGGGCCCCGGCGCGGCGTGGGCGATGCGCGCCGAGCGCGGCGAGCGCGCCGTGCTGCTCGACGAGGGCCTGCTGTACAACGACGACGGACTCGAGGGCGACGTGCTCATGGTCGGCGACGAGTCGGCGCTGCCCGCGATCGCCGGCATCTGCGGCTCGCTCGACGAGCACTCGAGCGGCGTCGCGGTGATCGAGGTCGGGCACCGCGACGACATCCAGCCGATCGCCTCACCGAGCGGGGTCGATGTGCGCTGGATCGAGCGCGGCAGCGCCCGCGCGGGCGACGCGGCGCTCGAGGAGCTGCGAGGGCTGCGCCTCGCCGACGACCTCGGCTACGCCTACTCGGCGGGGGAGCAGGCGCTCGCGACCGGCACGCGCCGGCACCTCGTGCGCGACCGGGGCATCGACAAGCGCCGCATTACCTTCACGGGCTACTGGAAGCTCGGCAAGTCGTACGTCTCCTGACGCCGCCAGCCGGAAAGTTCTACGGAACTTTCATCCCTGTCACGTTGCACGCAACCTGACGCCCGGCCCGCGCCTCGGCGGCGTCTCGGCTTGCCTATCGTGAAGACGTGCCCACCGCAGCGTCCCTCCCGGTCGACAGCGCCCACCAGGCGTGGCTCGACCGCGTCGCCCTCGCTGAGCTCGCCGTGCCGATCATCGGCCGCCTCTACCGCGAGCGCGACGTCGTCGCGCACGTGCACGGCAAGAAGCTCGTGAACCAGTCGCCGATCGACATCCTCAAGGCCCACAAGTGGGCCCGCCGGGTCGGTGAGCGCGTGCTGCGCATCGAGGACACCATGACGGTGCTGCGCGTCGCCGACGAGCTCGGCGTGCGCGGCATCTCGCTCGACCTCGGCCGCATCCTCGTCGACGCGCCCGAGACCGGCCTCGAGCAGTACGCGCGCGACGAGGTCGCAGCCCTCGAGTCGTGGTCGCAGGACGAGCCGACGGATGTCGTGCTCTACGGCTTCGGGCGAATCGGGCGGCTGCTCGCGCGCATCCTCATCGGCCACGCCGGCAGCGGCCTTGGCCTCAGGCTCCGGGCGATCGTCGTGCGCAAGGGCGGTGACGACGACCTCGAGAAGCGCGCGAGCCTGCTGCGCCGCGACTCGGTGCACGGCGCCTTCCAGGGCACGATCGACATCGACCGCGAGGCGAACACGATCCTCGCCAACGGCACGCTCATCCAGGTCATCTACGCCGACGACCCGGCGAGCGTCGACTACGCCCAGCACGGCATCGAGCGCGCGATCGTCGTCGACAACACCGGCCGCTGGCGCGACGAGGCCGGGCTCGCGCAGCACCTCGGACGACCCGGCGTCGAGCGGGTCGTGCTCACCGCTCCCGGCAAGGGCGCGCTCAAGAACATCGTGTTCGGCGTCAACCACGATGCGGTCACCGCCGACGACACGATCGTCACCGCCGCCTCGTGCACGACGAACGCCATCACGCCCGTGCTGCAGGTCGTCAACGACGCCTACGGCATCGAGCACGGGCACGTCGAGACGGTGCACTCGTACACGAACGACCAGAACCTCATCGACAACTTCCACAAGGGCGCCCGCCGTGGCCGCTCCGCGGCGCTCAACATGGTGCTGACGGAGACGGGTGCCGCCAAGGCCGTCGCGAAGGCGCTCCCCGAGCTCGAGGGCAAGCTCACGGGCAACGCGATCCGGGTGCCCACGCCCGACGTGTCCATGGCGATCCTCAACCTCACGCTCGAGCAGCCCGTCGAGCGCGACGAGGTCAACGAGCTGCTGCGCCAGACCTCGCTCACCGGCGCGCTGCGCGCGCAGATCGACTTCACCGACTCTGCCGAGGTCGTCTCGACCGACTTCGTCGGCAACAACCGCGCGGGCATCGTCGACGGGCTCGCGACGATCGCCTCCGGCCGGCACCTCGTGCTCTACGTCTGGTACGACAACGAGTACGGCTACTCCTCGCAGGTCATCCGCCTGGTCGAGCACATGGCCGACCAGATGGCCAAGGCACGGCAGCTGCAGCCGGCCTGACACGACTTGCCGCCGTCGGGACTCTCCTGGGTGGAGGCCCGGCGGCGGCAAACCCCTCCTCGCATCCTCGGCCCGCGCCTCGAGCGCATCCGATAGCGTCGGGCACATGCGCGAGGTGACCGAGACCGAGCTGCGGGAGTGCTTCGTCAACGCGACGCGGCGCGAGCTCGAGCAGCTGCCGCTGCCGGGACTGCACGAGACCATCTGGGCCGACCGCGAGTACCTCGGCTGGCGCGACCCGCGCTCGAGCCGCCTCGGCTACCTCGTGCACTGGCGCGGCGACGAGCTCATCGGCGTCGTCGTGCGCAGCGCCCCCGGCGGGCTGCGCCCCGGCATCGCCGCGATGTGCTCGCTGTGCCACTCGACGCAGCCGGCGACGCAGGTGCGCATGTTCAGCGCACGGCTCGCCGACCTCGACGGCGACACCGGCAGCTCGATCGGCACCTACATCTGCGACGCGCTCGACTGCTCGCACATCATCCGCACGGGCCCGCCGCACCTCGTCACCGCCGACCGGATCGCCGCTCGCTCGGAGGCGCTGCTCGGCCGCGTGGAGCGCTTCACCGCGCGCGTCGAGCGAGCGACGCGAGAGGCGACCGATGGCTGAGGCGCTCATCCTCGACGCGCTGCGCACACCGCGCGGCCGTCGGCGCGGCGCGCTCGCCTCGGTGCCGCCCGTGCAGCTCGCCGGAGGCCTGCTGCGCGCGCTCGAGGGGCGTGGCGTCGCCGGCGACCGGATCGACGACGTCGTGCTCGGCACCGTCTCGGCGGTCGGGGAGCAGGGCGGCGTGCTCGCGCGCGCCGCCGTGCACGCGGCGGGGCTGCCGGAAGCGGTGCCCGGCATGCAGGTCAACCGCTACTGCGCCTCGGGCCTCGACGCGATCACGGCCGCGGCGGGACGCGTGGCCGCCGGCTTCGACGAGCTCATCGTCGCGGGCGGCGTCGAGTCGATGTCGCGCGTGCCGCTCGGCGCCGACGGCGGCCCGTACGCGACCGACGCGAGCGCGCTCGAGCCGTGGAGCCTCATCCCGCAGGGGGTGAGCGCCGACGCGATCGCCTCGATGGGCGGCTTCACCCGCGAGGACGTCGACGCGTACGCGCTGCAGTCGCAGCAGCGCACGGCCGCCGCATGGCGCGAGGGCCGCTTCGCGCGCTCGATCGTGCCGATCGTGACGCCCGACGGCGAGCTGCTGCTCGACCGCGACGAGCACCCGCGACCCGACTCGACGATGGCGGCGCTCGCAAGCCTCCGCCCCGCGTTCGAGGGCATGGGCGCGAGCGGCTTCGACGCCGTCGTGCGGCAGGCGCACCCTGAGCTGGGCGAGATCGCCCACGTGCACACCGCGGGCAACTCCTCCGGCATCGTCGACGGCGCCGCCCTCGTCGTCGTCGGCAGCGCCGCCGCGGGCGCGTCGCTCGGCCTCGAGCCCCGCGCCCGGATCGTCGCCGCGACCTCGATCGGCTCCGATCCCACGCTCATGCTCACGGGCCCGGTCGCCGCGACGGAGCGCGTGCTCTCGCGCGCGGGCGTGCGGCAGGAGGACGTCGACCTGTTCGAGGTCAACGAGGCCTTCGCATCCGTCGTCCTCCACTGGCTGCGCGCGACTGGTGCCGACCCCGAGCGCACGAACGTGTCGGGCGGCGCGATCGCCATGGGGCACCCGCTCGGCGCGAGCGGCGCCATCCTCCTCGGCACCGCGCTCGACGAGCTCGAGCGGCGCGGCGGGCGGCGCGCGCTCGTGACCCTGTGCGTCGGCGGCGGCATGGCGTCGGCGATGCTCATCGAGCGGATCTGAGTCGCTCCGCGCCCCCGCCGCCCCCTGAGCCGCTCCGCGCTCGCAGGGCGCACCCGCTGCTCCCTGAGCCGCTCCGCGCCCGAAGGGCGAAGAGCGTGGCGAAGGGCGCCCCCGCCGCCCCCTGAGCCGCTCCGCGCTCGCAGGGCGCCCCCGCTGCTCCCTGAGCCGCTCCGCGCCCGCAGGGCGCTGAGCGTGTCGAAGGGCGCAGAGCGTGTCGAAGGGCGCGCCGAGGGGCGGCTAGGGTCGATCGCGTGAGTGATGACGCCACCAGACCTGAGTCGACGACGACCAAGCGCAGCGATCCGACCCACCCCGAGCCGACGGTCACCGACGAGCTCGTCACGACGCATCACACGCTGACCACCCCCGACGGGGAGCTCGCCTACACCGCGCGCGCCGGCCGCGTGGTGCTGTGGGAGGAGAAGGTCGAGGACGACGTGTTCCGCGGGCGCAAGCCGCGCGCGCAGGTCGCGATCACGGCCTACACGCTCGACGGCGCCGAGCCCACCGAGCGCCCCGTCACGTTCGCCTTCAACGGCGGGCCGGGCTCCGCGAGCGTCTGGCTGCACATGGGGCTGCTCGGCCCCAAGCGCGTCGTCATGGGCGACGCGGGCGAGCTCGCCGCGCCGCCCTACGCGATCGCCGACAACCCCGAATCGCTCCTGGCGGTGAGCGACCTCGTCTTCATCGACCCCGTCTCGACCGGCCGCTCCCGCCCCGTCGAGGGCCAGAAGGCGAAGGACTTCCACGGCTTCACCGCCGACATCGAGTCGGTGGCCGAGATCATCCGCCAGTGGGTGACGGCGGAGGGCCGCTGGCTGAGCCCCAAGTTCCTCGCGGGCGAGTCGTACGGCACGACTCGCGCCGCCGGCCTCGCCCAGCACCTGCAGGAGGAGCTGGGGATGTACCTCAACGGCCTGCTGCTCATCTCGAGCGTGCTCGACTTCTCGACCGCCAACTTCGAGCGCGGCGGCGACCGCGCGCACGCGCTGTACCTGCCCTTCTACGCCGCGACGGCGTGGCAGCACGGCTTCCACGAGGGCCGCGAGCTCTCGGAGGTGGTCGACGAGGCGCGCGCCTACGCCGCGCGCGACTACCCGTACGTGCTCGGCCGCGGCGCTCGCCTCACCCCCGAGGAGCGGGCGGAGGCCGTCGCGACGATCGCGCGGCTCACGGGCCTCGCGGAGGCCTACGTCGACCGCGCCGACCTGCGCATCGAGCACTGGCGGTACTTCGGTGAGCTGCTGCGGGAGCGCGGCCGCACGGTCGGCCGCCTCGACTCGCGCTTCACGGGAGCCGCCGCGTCCGGCATCGCGGAGTTCATGGATGCGGATCCGTCGATGGACGCGATCCTCGGGCCCTACTCGGCCGCCTACCAGCACTACCTGCACCACGAGCTCGAGGTGCGCGACACCGGGCCGTACCACGTGTTCGGCAAGGGCGTCATCGAGCACTGGAGCTACAAGGAGTTCGAGAACGCCCCGGTCTACGTGATCGACAAGCTCTCGCGCGCGATGCGGCAGAACCCGCACCTCGCGGTGCACTTCGCCTACGGCTGGTTCGACGGGGCGACGCCGTTCTCGGCGGCCGAGGACTCCGTCGCGCACCTGCGGATCCCTGACGAGCTGCGCGAGAACCTCGAGCACCGCTACTACGAGGCCGGGCACATGATGTACGTGCACGAGCCGTCGCGCCTCGCGCAGTCAGCGGACCTCGCCGACTTCGTGCGCCGCCGCTCGTAGCCCCCGCCCCCTGAGCCGCTCCGCGCCGCAGGCGCAGAGCGTGTCGAAGGGCGCGAGGCACCCCGCGGATGCGGTAGCCTGTCCTGGTTGCCCTCGGGCAACTCGATCGCACGATCGACGGGCTGTGGCGCAGCTTGGTAGCGCACTTGACTGGGGGTCAAGGGGTCGCAGGTTCAAATCCTGTCAGCCCGACCGCGAGCGGTCTCTGGCCGAGGCGAAAGCCTCGGCCAGAGACCGCTCTCTGCTTCGCGATGCGCTCGCGCGGCGGCGGGGTCAGCGCTCCCGGATGAACCGCCGCGTCGGCGGCGCGAGCTCGAGCCCGAGCACGATCAGCGAGACGGCCCCGAAGCCGATCGCCTCCGTCTCCTGGATGGTGATGAGCTTGACGAGGGTGAAGATGACCCCGAACAGCGCCCAGGCGATCGCACCGGCGCGGCCGAGGGCGCTGCCCCTGAGCTGGAGCACCACCGACACGATGCCGAGGAGCGCGACGTACGCGTAGAGCGCGATGAAGGTCACGTCCATGTCGTCGTAGCCACCGATCCCCGTGAAGAAGACGGCGCCGTACGTGCCGACGGAGGCGACGAGGATCGTGAGCGCAGCCGCGGCGATCACGGTTGCAGGAGGACGGGTGCGCCGC
This sequence comes from Agrococcus sp., assembly GCA_031179215.1. Lineage (GTDB taxonomy): Bacteria > Actinomycetota > Actinomycetes > Actinomycetales > Microbacteriaceae > Agrococcus. The sequence goes on along the minus strand of JAPSIA010000019.1, from coordinate 10,152 downwards.
CCAGCGGGGCTGGATGAGGGCGCTGCGGTGTCGAGAGGAGCTGTCATGGCTCCACCGTGCTGGCGGACGCGTCCCGGTCGGCAGGTGCACGGGTCCCGTCGTGGATCGGGACTTCCTGTCCCGTGCTCGCTCGTCGCGTGCAAGCCATACTGAGCGGATGGGAGCCGTCGCAGGCCTGCTCGCCGTCGTCATGGGTGCACTCGGCGGGCTCCTCCATGCCGCGAACGCCGCCGCGGACCGCGTGCACGCCCCCTCGTTCTGGTTCCTCGGGTTCGCGACGGCCGTCGCGTACGGCGCGGTGGCGGTGCTCCTGCGCCGAAGCCCCGCGGCATGGGTCCGGCGGCTCTCAGCCATCATCGGCACGACGGCCGGCATCGCCCTGCTCGCCAGGGAGTGGGCGTGGCTGGGCGACGTGCCGCTCGCCGGGCTCGCGCTCTGGCTGGGCTCCTGGCTGTGGGTTGTCTCCTACGTGGCGATCCTCGCCGTGCTCCCGCACGTGCTGCCCGACGGGCAGCTGACCTCCCCACGCTGGCGCCCGGCCGTCTGGCTCTCCGCCGCCACCGCGATCGCCGCCGCGGTCGCATGGGCGACGACGCCGTACGACCGGCAGGACTTCCCGCACCAGCTCCGCGACCTCGTGAACCCCATCGGTCACCTCTTCGCGACGCATCCGCTGGTCGTCGCGACGGTCGGCGCGCTGCTGTGCGCGTCGACGCTGCTCGCCGCTGCCTCGCTCGTCGTCCGCTGGCGACGATCGACGGGGCCGGCGCGACAGCAGCTCAAGTGGCTCCTGCTCGGGGTGGCGGCGACGGTGCTGCTCGCCGTGCTCGCACGCGCGCTGCCCGCTGCGCCCGTCGAGCTCGCCGGGCTCGCCATGCTCCCGATACCGGCAGCGCTCGCCCTCGCGGTGCTGCGCTTCGGGCTCTGGGAGGTCGACGTCGTCATCTCGCGCTCGATCACCTACGTCACGCTGTCCGCGGCCGCGGTCGTCGTCTACCTCTCGATCGTGTGGCTACTGGGCAGCCTCCTGGACGTCTGGACGGGCGCACCGGTGCTGGCGACCGTCGCCGCGGCGCTCGTCGCACTGCCGCTGCACGCGCGCCTGCAGCGCTGGGTCAACCTCAGGGTGCACGGCGATGTGGAAGAGCCGCACGCCGCACTCGCCCGAGTTGGCGAGCGGCTCGCTGCCGCATCCGACCCCCAGTCGTTGTGGGCCGAGGTGCTACCGGGAGTCGCCCGGCAGCTCGCGACCGCGCTGCGAGCGGCGAGCGCCGAGTTCGCGCTCGTCGACGGCACGACCGTGCGGTACGGCCCGCCCATCCCCGCGGGATCTCGGGCCGGTGTCGTGCGAGTGCCGCTCAGCTACGGCGGCGTCCGCAGCGGCGAGCTCGCCGTGCGCCGGCTCGGCGGGTTCGACGAAGCCGACATCCTCGCGCTCGACCGCCTCGCCGCGCAGGCCGGCGTCGCGGCGCACACGGTGCTGCTGGCGCACGAGGTGCAACGTGCGCGGGAGGCGACGATCGTCGCCCGCGAGGAGGAGCGGCGGCAGCTCCGGCGCGACCTGCACGACGACATCGGACCGGCGCTCGCAGCCATCGCGCTGCAAGCGGAGACGGCACTGCGACCCTCGGCCGGCGACGGGCAGGCCCAGGCGCTGCTCGCGCGCCTGGTGCCGCGCCTGAACGCGGCCGTGGCCGACCTGCGCGCGCTCGTGCACGACCTGCGCCCGCCCGACCTCGACGAGTTCGGCCTCGCGGCCTCGCTCCGCGAGCTCGCCGCGCGCCTCTCGACCGACGAGGTGTCGGTGCGCGTCGACGCCTCCGCGATCCCGTCGATGTCCGCCGCGCTCGACGTCGCGGCCTATCGCATCGTCGCCGAAGCCGTCACGAACGCGGTCCGCCACGCGCGTGCGCGGGAGGTCCTGGCACAGGTCTCGGCCGACGATCGGGAGCTGCTGATCTCGGTTCGGGACGACGGAGTCGGCATGGCACCGGAGCGCGAACCGGGGCTCGGGCTCAGCTCGATGCGCCTGCGAGCGGAAGAGCTCGGCGGGCAGCTCCGCATCACGACGGGGAGCGAGGGGACTCGCATCCAGGCACGCATCCCGCTCGCCCCGACGTCCCTCGGCCGGGGTGTCGAGCCGCGGCACGCGGAGCACCGCTCATGACGATCCGCGTGCTCGTCGTGGACGACCATCCGCTCTATCGGGAGGGGCTCGTGGCGGTCGTGTCGACGATGGCCGGCGCTGAGGTCGTGGGGGAGGCCGCCGACGGGGCCGACGCGGTCGTCCAGGCGCGAAGGCTGCTGCCCGACGTCGTCGTCATGGATCTGCACATGCCGGGGCTGAGCGGGATCGACGCGACGCGGCAGATCGTGCGCGAGGTCCCGAGCGCGGCGATCGTGGTGCTGACGATGCTCGACGGCGACCAGCCGATCTTCTCCGCGCTGCGCGCGGGAGCGCGCGGCTACCTGCTCAAGGGAGCGGACCGCGCTGAGATCGAGCGCGCGATCGCGGCGGTGGCGAGGGGCGAGGCGGTCTTCTCCTCCGCGATCGCGGGGCTGGTCCTCTCGTTCTTCGCGGGCGGCGCTCGCGAGGAGGCCAGCCCGTTCCCGGCGCTGACCCCTCGCGAGCGGGAGGTGCTCGACCTCGTCGCTCGCGGCCTGACGAACGCAGAGGTGGCCCGCCGCTTGTGCCTCAGCGACAAGACCGTGCGGAACCACGTGTCCAACGTCTTCTCCAAGCTCCACGTGCGCGGGCGCACCGAAGCCGTGGCACGGGCGCGGGACGCTGGGCTCGGCAGCCCCGCAGCGGGCGCTGGGCTCCGCTGATCTCGCGGCTCCGGATCCCGTCGCGCTGCACGAGGTCCCGGCGACCGCGGCCGTGCGCTTCCTGGGATCCGACGAAGCTGCCTCCGTCGAGGCGCGCCGACGTGACGGATCGGAGACTCTCACGGCGCGAGGGCGGCGGAAGTCCATCCGGACTCGTGGAGCCGTTCGATCGCGTCGAGGAGGATGTCGAGGGCGAAGCGGAACTCCGCATCCGAGTCGCACTCGGCTCCGGCGTGGGAAGCGGACATCGCCATGCGGACGATCGCCGGGTACTGCTGCGCGAAGCCGGCCATGGCGGCAGCTCGTCGATCCGGATCCTCCGGCAGCGTGGGCGTCGGGAGCACATCACGAGTGAATCCCCACATCCGGGTGCTGAGCGCGTGCATCGCGTGGTGCACGAGATCCGCGGAGAGTCCGCCGTCGAACATGATCGCCATGAGGGTGTCCATGTGGGCGAGGACTGCCACGCCTGCGGTGGAGCGCGTCTCGATCGCTCGCTGCGCCCACGGATGCTCGTCCACGAGGGCGCGCGCCGACAGGATGCGCTGCCGGAGCGCCCGCTTCCATCCTGCCTCCGCTGACACCGCGGTGATCTGGGCGGCGAGCCAGTCCACCATCTGGTCGAGGAGCTCATCGCGGTTCGCGACGTGCTTGTAGAGGGCCATCGGGGTCACGCCGAGCGCGTCTGCCAGGCGCCGCATGCTCAGCGACTCGAGTCCGTGCGCGTCGGCGTGCGCGACGGCCGCTTCGACGACTCGCGTGCGATCGAGGCGGGGGCGCCGAGCCGAGGAGCTGCTTGACACGTGTACACCGTACACCTACAGTCGGTGCTGTGAAGTATACGATGTACACCTCAGGGTCTGAGGAGGAGCCGACGAGCCATGAGCAGTGATGTGAAGCAGTACGCGCGACTGACCGGGTTGCTCTATCTGGTGACCCACGTGACCTCGGTCACGGCCGTGATCGCCTACGCGGGAGCCGATGGCATCCGACTGGGCGTGGCGCTCGAGTTCGTCCTCGCGCTCGGGTGTCTCGGCACCGGGGTGCTGCTCTGGCACCTGCTCCGCCAGTACGGCCCGGTCCGCGCTGCCAGCTTCGGTGCGCTGCGGCTCCTCGAGGCGGCGGTGATCGGTGCAGCCACGCTCCCGATGCTGGCGATCGCGCTCACCGGGAGCTTCGGCCAGCCGCTCGGCGATGCGCTCGTCGAGGTGCATCGGGCAGGGTTCCTGATCGGGCAAGGCATGATCATCAGCGTCAACACGATCATCCTCGGATGGCTGCTGCTGGACGCTCGCGTGGTCCCGCGCGCACTCGCACTGCTCGGGCTCGCCGGTGGAGTCATCGTGCTCGTCGGCAACTGCCTCCAGCTCTTCGGGGCCATCCCGATGGGCGGCACGATCGCCGGTCTGACCGCGGTGCCGATCTTCGCCTTCGAGATCTGGTTCGCGCTCTACCTCCTCATCCGCGGGTTGCGTCGAACCGAGTCGGCACGTGCTGATCGACTCGTGACGGAGCATCGAGCGTCGTGACGGCCACCCGCCGCTGAGCTCGGCGCTCGACCTCCGCGTCGCGCGTCCTGCAGGTGACCGACGGAGAAGCCCTGGCGGGAGCATCGCTCCTGCCAGGGCTTCCGTCGCGTCCGGGCCCCGGTCAGCGCTCGTCGCGCTCCTCGTCCTGCGGCGGCTTCGGCGTCACGAGCAGCTCGGCGACGCGGCGGCGATCCATCGCGGTCACCTGGATGACCGCGCCGTCGACCTCGACGACGTCGCCGACCTTCGCGAGCCGGCCGAGCCGCTCGACGACGAAGCCCGCGACGGTGTCGGAGGTGCCTCGCGGCAGCGCGATCCCGGTCGCGTCCTCGAAGTCCTGGAAGTTGAGCCGGCCGTCGACGAGGCCGCCGTCCGCGGCGAGCGCCTCGGGAGCGGCATCCGTGTCGTACTCGTCGAAGATCTCGCCGACGACCTCCTCGACGAGGTCCTCGAGCGTGACGATGCCGTCGGTGCCGCCGTACTCGTCGACGACGACCGCGATGTGGCTGCCGGCGGCGCGCATGCCGGTGAGGGTCGGCAGCACGCGCGCCGTCGAGGGGAAGTACGGGATGGGCCGCGCGATCGAGCGCAGCGGCGCCTCCGCATCCTCGGCCGCGGCGTCGTACAGGTCGCGCACGTGCACGAATCCGGTGATGTCGTCGATCGACTGGTCGAGCACCGGGTAGCGCGAGAATGGCTGGCCGGAGACGCGCTCGAGCGCGTCGCGCACGGAGCCGTCGCCGTCGAGGCCGACGACCTCGGGCCGCGGGCGCATGACCTCGCTGATGAGCCGGTGCCGCAGCGAGAGCACGTCGTCGAGGATGCGGCGCTCGTCGTCCGGCAGGCCCTCGTGGCTCGAGACGATGTCGCGCAGCTCCTCGTCGGAGAGCTCGTCGGCAGTCTTGTTCGGGTCGCCGCCGAGCAGTCGCACGACGACGTTCGTCGAGACCGACAGGAGCCAGATGACGGGGCGCATGACCGTCGCGAAGCCGCCCAGCACCGGCGCCACCGCGTAGGAGAACGCGGCGTTGCGCTGGATCGCGAGCCGCTTGGGCGCGAGCTCCCCGAGCACGAGCGACAGGTACGCGATCACGAGCGTGAGCGCGACCGTCGCGAGCGTGAGCGCGAGCGGCTCGGCGACGCCGAGGGAGACGAACAGCGGCGCGACCGACGGCGCGATCGACGACGCGCCGTACGCGGCCGAGGCGAAGCCGGCCACGGTCACGCCGATCTGCACCGCGGAGAGGAAGGTGTTGGGATTGCGCGCGAGCGCCGCGACCTTCTGACCGCGCTTGCCGCGCTGGGCGATCGCGTTGACCTGGCTCTCGCGCAGGGTCACGAGCGCCATCTCCGTGGCGGCGAAGACGCCGCCGACGAGGACGAAGACGAGGACGAGGGCGATGTTGAGGGCGAGATCGCCGTTCAACGGCGTGCGCCTCTCGCGCTGGAGCGGACGCCCGGGGTCACCCGGGCGCCGGGACTATGGCAGTCGGACGATGAGTCTGCAGAGCGCGTCATGCGCACAGCCTACGGCGTGGCGCTGGGGGATTCGCAGGCGCCGTCGTTGCCGGGCGCCGCTCGCTCAGAACGAGCGGGTCTCGCCGGCCCTGTCGCGGTACGCCTCCGTCACGCGCCCGTCGAGGGCGTCCGTCACGCGATGCGCGAGGTCGCGCACGCGCTCCTGGTCGTACGCGAGCATGTCGGCGGCGAGCTCCTCGAGGACGAGGTCCCGCTGTCGCGCGATCTCGCGTCGTTGCTCCTCGTCCTGCGCCGCGACGGCGCAATCGCGCAGCAGCCGCAGCACCGCCGAGAGGACGAGCGGCTCGTGCCTGCCGTAGCGCCGCACCGGCCCGCACGCGAGGTCGAGGTAGTACCGGTAGTCGCGATCCGGGGTGAGCAGCCGCAGCGCTCCGTCGGCATCCCGGTGCTCCTGCATGCCGAGGCGCCTGCCGGCCAGCCGCACGAGCACATCGGCGGAGTGGGCCATCGATGTGGCGGCCGTGACCGGGTCGTTGATGCCGGGGGAGATGGCCTTCACCGCGATGTCGCTGAGCTGGCGCAGGCCGAACGCCACATCCTGCTCCGACGTGCGCTCGACGCCGACCTCGACTGCTTCGGCCAGCACGGCGTCGAGCTCCCGAGCCGTGTCCTCCGAGGCGCCCTCGCCCCACAGGACGCCGAGCGGCGCGCCGCTCACGACGTGATCGCCCGGTCGCACGTCGAGGCGCATCACGAGGCCGCGCTCTCGAGCAGCGTCGACGAGCGGTCCCGGCCGGACGACGGAGACGAATCCGCTCCGCGAGGCGGTGAGCACGACGCCGCCCGTGCGCTCCTCGTCCTCGGCCGCTGGAGCGCGCTCCGTGTCGTCGCGCGGCGGGTAGGTCTGCCCGATCGTCGAGACCGCCTCCGCCTGCACCGCGACCATCATCATGTCGACGCGGAGCACGCGCACGACGTGCCCCACGAAGCCGAGGAGCGCACCGGCCGAGACGATGCCCAGCACGTAGACGAGGGCGATGACGACGAGGGGCAGGGGCTGCTCGGGCCGGATGCCGCGGAGCGACGTGAGGCAGAGAGGATCGCGAGCACCGCTTGCGTCACGGGATCGCGCGCGAACTCCCGCAGCAAGCGGGGTGAGAACTGCTGCGAGGCGAGCTGGAGCGCCACGACGGTCAGCGAGAAGGTCATGGTCGCCGCGGTCATCGCGGCGGTGCCCACCACCTGCACGAGCGTCGACGCCGCTTGCGCGTCGCCGGGGAAGAGCCACGCCCACGATCCCGGGGGCGGTCGGAGCGGCAGGAGGCAGAGGGTGAGGGCCGTCGCGCCGACCGCGACGGCCATCGGCCAGAACCAGAGCGAGCCGCGGAGCGCCTCCATCGAGAGCCGCTTCTGCTTCAGCACGGAGACCTCATGGCCTCAGTGTAGGAAGTCGCGCAGCGCCCGCTCCTGGAGCGGGCAGGGAACTCGGCCGCGCAGCGCTCAGCCCGCGGGCCGCAGCGTGCGGGCGTAGTCCTCCTTGAGCACCGCGAGGTGCAGCCACGACTCGGCGTGCGCGACGCCGGGATGCGAGCGGATGCGCTCGAGGCTCGCGTAGAGCGCGCCGGCGGAGGGCTCCACGAGCGTCGCGATGAGGTCGAACCTGCCGATCGTGCGCGCGGCGAAGTCGACGCCGCGCCAGGTGCGGAGCGCGTCGACCATCGCGGCGTCATCGCCGCGCATGCTCAGCCCCACCCCCATCGAGAGCTGCCGGTGGGCGAGGCCGCGCGCCTCGACCGCGCTGATCTTGATGACGCCGCCGTCGACGAGCCGCTGCACGCGCGTCGTGACGGCGGAGGGGGAGAGGCGCACCGACTCGCCGAGCGCGCGGTAGCTCGTCCGCCCGTCGCGCTGCAGCAGCTCGATGAGCGCCTCGTCGATCGCGTCGATCGAGAGCTCGCCCCGGTAGTCCGAGACGAAGAACCCCTTGACGACCGTCGTGTAGACGAGGGTGCTGATGCTCGCGACCCCCGGCAGCGCGCGGATGCGCTCGAGCCGCTCCTCGAGGGCGTCGGTCGACGCCACCCGCAGCTCGGTGACGATGTCGTGGGCGCCGCCGACGGCGGAGACGAGCACCGACTCGCGCATCGCGCGCAGCTGCTGGACCACCGCGTCCACGGGGCCCTCCGACCGGATCGACACGTGCGCGAGCACGTGCTGCCCGAGGAAGGAGGGATCCACGGCCGCCACGACCCGCACCTCGCCGCGCGCGAGCATCGCGCGCAGCCTGCCCGAGACGGCGGCCCTCGGCTGCCCCAGCCGCTGCGCGAGGGACTGGATGCTGGCCCGGCCGTCCTCCTGCAGCGCGCGCACGAGCTCGGCGTCGAAGTCCATCCTGCTCCTCGTGGCCGGATTCCCGCGATCCGCGCGGCTGCGCGACCAGATCATCAGCATACCGACCCCCGAGCGCGACGACAGCGCGGGTTCTGCGAGACGAGCCGCGCAGATCGACGGTGCGCGTGCGACTCCACCGACGATCTGCGCTTGGCGGCGGGCGCTGCGGCTCGTACGATCCGTCGCAGTCCATCCCATCCGCAAAGGAGCGGCCATGAGCCCCACCAGCACCCCGGCGGCCACGCGCCGAGCCCGCAAGGCCGGCATCGCCGCCTTCGTCGGCACCACGATCGAGTGGTACGACTTCTACGTCTACGCGACCGCCGCGGCGCTCGTGTTCGGGCCGCTCTTCTTCCCGAGCGACGACCCGCTCGCCGAGACGGCATCGGCGTTCGCGACCTTCGCCGTCGCCTTCCTCGTGCGCCCGCTCGGCGGCATCATCTTCGGCCACGTCGGCGACAAGCTCGGCCGCCGCGTCTCGCTCGTCATCACGCTGCTGCTCATGGGCGTCGCGACCGTGCTCGTGGGCCTCCTGCCGACGTACGAGGACATCGGCTTCCTCGCCCCCGTGCTGCTCATCGCGCTCCGCGCCCTGCAGGGCCTCGCGGTCGGCGGCGAGTGGGGCGGCGCGGTGCTCATGAGCGTCGAGCACGCGCCCGAGAAGTCGAAGACCTTCTACGGCGGCTTCACGCAGCTCGGCAACCCCGCCGGCGCGCTCCTGGCCTCCGGCGTCTTCGCGATCATGTCGCGCTTCGGCGACGACTTCATCATCGACGGCGGCTGGCGCATCCCCTTCCTCCTCTCGATCGTGCTCATCGGCGTCGGCCTCTGGGTGCGCTACCGCGTCGAGGAGTCGCCGGTCTTCCACGAGAAGGTCGAGGGGCGCAAGCAGTCGATGCCGCTCGCGTTCGCGCTGCGCGCCAACTGGCTCCCGATCCTGCTCGGCATCGGCATCCTGCCGATCTCCACCGGCGGCTACTACCTCGCGACGACGTTCGCGACGGCCTTCGCGACGGGGGAGCCGATCGCGATGAGCGAGCAGCTCATCCTCGACGCCATGACGGTCGCATCGTTCGTCGAGTTCCTCGTGACGCTGCCGATCGCGTGGCTCGGCGACAAGTGGGGCCGCAAGAACATCATGTACATCGGCCTCGTCACCTCGGTGCTCACCTTCGCGCCGTTCCTGCTGCTCATGCCCGGCCGCGTGGAGCCCCTCGTGTTCCTGTTCGCGTCGCTCGTGCGCATCGCGATGAGCGCGACCTACGCGCCGATCGCCGCGATCCTCGCGCAGATGTTCCGGCCCCAGGCGCGCTACACCTCGATCGCGCTCGCCTACGGCGTCGGCGCGGCGATCTGGGCTGGCTTCTCGCCCTGGTTCGCCACGCAGCTCGTCGCGTGGACGGGCAGCGTGTGGTCGGTGATCGCGATGTTCACCGCCATGGCGATCGTCGCCGGCATCTGCACGCGCCTCGCCCCGCAGCACTCCGACGAGGCGCCCGTCACCGAGTCGTTCACGCCCCGCACCGACACGAAGGCGAACCCGCTGCCATGAGGAAGCTGACCCCCTTCGACCGCCCCGCGCAGACCGCGCCGCGCCTCGTCACGGCGCGCGCCATCCACACCGTCGACGCGCGCGAGACGACCGCGACCGCGATGCTCATCGACGACGGCCGCATCGTCGCGATCGGCAGCCTCGCCGAGTGCGAGCAGGCGGCGGCGGATGCGTCGCTGTCGCCCGAGCGGATCGACCTCGGCGACCGGGTCGTCGTGCCGGGCTTCGTCGACGCCCACGCGCATCCGCTCATGTTCGGGCAGATGATGACGTGGGTCGACTGCGGGCCCGAGCGCGCCGGCAGCATCCCCGAGATCGTGGCGCTGCTGCGCGCGGCGGCCGAGGAGCTGCCGGCGGGCCGCCCGATCCGCG
>JAPSIA010000207.1 GCA_031179215.1 Agrococcus sp. | reverse complement strand
CGGTGAGACCGCGGTACTCGGTCAGCAGAACGGCGTTCGAGGTCTCGAAGAGGTTCGAGAGCTCGGCGACCGCAGCTTCCTTGTTCGCCATGGTGCTCCTTGCGTCGTTGCTGGCTTCCCTGGCTCGCACATGAAAATGAGCTCCGGCGCACGCGCACGGAGCTCGGTCCTCGACGGGACGTTCACACCTGCGCGGGACGACGCTCTCACGAGCGAGCCTTCGGTTGTCACGAGCCTTTCGAGCACGCGCCAACGACCAGCGGTCTTTGGTATGGCTCCACACTACGGCACGGCGGGCGCGCGGCGCAAGCCGATCACGCGCGCCCTGCCGGCGCCGGCGCGCTCGCGCCCTGCGCCGCATCCGCCGCCGGGCGCCACAGCGGCAGCCGCACCGTGAACGCCGTGCGGCCCGGCTCGCTCTCGAGCGAGATCGAGCCGTGGTGCGCCTCGACGAGCGCCTGCACGATCGCGAGGCCGAGGCCCGAGGAGCCCGTCGCGCGCGAGCGGCTGGAATCGCCGCGCGCGAAGCGCTCGAAGACGGAGCGCTGCAGCTCCGGCGGGATGCCCGGCCCCGCGTCGACGATCTCGATCACGGCGTCGTCCCGCTCTGCCCGCAAGCGCACGTCGATCGGCGTGCCGTCGGGCGTGTGCACGCGGGCGTTCGCGAGCAGGTTCGCGACCACCTGCTGCAGCCGCAGCGGGTCGCCGGCCACGGTGAGCGGCTCCTCGGGCATCTCGAGGGTGATCGGGTGCGCACGCCCGGCGGCCTGCGCGTCGGCGACCGCCTCGACGACGAGCAGCGAGAGATCGACCTCGCCGCGCACGAGCTCGCGCCCCTCGTCGAGCCGCGCGAGCAGCAGCAGGTCGTCGACGAGCGCCTGCATGCGCTGCGCCGCCGCCTCGATGCGCTCGAGCGACGCTCGGGAGTCCTCGCCGAGCTCGCGCTCGTGCTTGCGGGTGATCTCGGCGTAGCCGCGCACCGCGGCGAGCGGCGTGCGCAGCTCGTGGGACGCGTCGGCGACGAACTGGCGCACGCGCCGCTCGCTGAGCGAGCGGGCCTCGAACGCCTCCTCGATGTGGTTGAGCATGCGGTTCATCGACTCCTGCACGCGCTCCACCTCGCTCGCCGGCTCGTCGATGCGCACGCGGTTCGTCAGCTGCACGTCGCCCGAGGCGAGCGGCAGCTGCGAGATGCGCTCGGTCGTGGCGATGACCGACGTGAGCGGCCGGAGCGCGCGCCGGATGATCATGTCGCCCAGCAGCAGCACGACCGTGACGGCCGCGATCGCCGAGACCGCGATGACGAACCCGAGGGCCGCGAGCGTCTGGTTCGCGTCCGCGAGCGAGAGGCCGACGATGACGCGCGCCTCGCCGAGCTCGTGCACGACGACCCGGTAGGAGCCGAAGCTCGGCACCGTGACGTTCGAGACGACGCCCGGCTGCGCGCCGAGCACGACCTTCTGGTCGAGCGCCGAGAGCGCGAGCTCCTGCTGCACGCGCGTGTAGACGAAGGCGTCGCGCACGCGCGCGCCGTCGTGCACCACGACGAGCGCGCCCGGCGGCACCGACCGCTCGTCGATCAGCTGCGTCTGGCCCGTCCGCAGCGCCACCTCGGCCGCGACGGTCGTGCGATCCGCGAGCTCGACGAGCTGCTCGTCGACGCGCGTCTCGAGCACGACGCGCATCGTCATGACGCTCGCGATCGCGACGGCGGAGGTCAGCAGCGCGAAGAGGGTGACGACGACCACGAGCAGGCGGCGCCGCAGCGACCACGACGCCGGGTTCTGGATGCGTCGGCCCAGCTGGGCGGCGGACGCCGCGGCCTGCTGGGTCACTCGGCGGGGCTCCTGCGGGTCACTCCGCAGCGCGCAGCTGGTAGCCGACGCCGCGGACGGTGTGGATCATGGGCGGACCGAGCGTATCGATCTTCTTGCGCAGGTAGGAGATGTAGAGCTCGACGACGCTCGCGCGACCGCCGAAGTCGTACGACC
>JAPSIA010000086.1 GCA_031179215.1 Agrococcus sp. | reverse complement strand
GAAGAAGACGCCGCCGGCGACCATGCCGGAGGAGACGTAGAAGGTGAAGAAGACGAGGATGACGACGCCCGAGACGAGGCGCAGCGCTCGCGTGCGGTCGCGGAGCCGGTTCTCGAAGAAGCTCGGGATCGTGATCGAGTTGCGCGCGACCTCGGTGTAGGCGCGCAGCCGCGGCGCGACGAGCTGCCAGTTGAGGAACGCGCCGATGGTGAGCCCGATCGCGATCCACGCCTCGATGAGGCCCGCGGCGTAGATCGCTCCCGGCAGCCCCATCATGAGCCAGCCCGACATGTCGGACGCTCCGGCGGAGAGGGCAGCCGTGAACGGGTTGAGGTCGCGGCCCGCGAGCATGTAGTCCTCGTGGCTCTTCGTCTTCCGCGCCGCGTAGATCCCGATCGCGATCATCGCCGCGAAGTAGATCGCGATCGCGATGAGCTGGAAGGTGATGTCCGACATCGTCGTCCCCTCGGTTGGCCTCCTTCCAGGGTACGCACGCGCGGAGCACAGCCTGGGCGGTCCGGGCGCGCGCGTGGCGGCGCTCGCGTGTGTGACGAACCGTGACCGCTCCGGCTTCCCGCGCGCGCCGACGGCTGGATACCGTGCGGGCACCGACACACCGGAAGGCGCACCATGACCCGCATCGACGTATCCCACGCCGGCAGCCTGCCGCGCACGCCAGAGCTCATCGCCGCGAACCAGGCTCGCAGCTTCGCCGAGGACGGCCTGACCCTGCAGCGCACGCCCGAGTTCGAGGCGCTGCTCGCTGAAGCCGTGACCGACCTCGTGCGCCGCCAGCGCGAGCTCGGCATCACGATCATCGGCGACGGCGAGTACGGCAAGGCCATGTCGAGCGCGCGCGACTACGGCGCGTGGTGGTCCTACGTCTTCCAGCGCGTCGCCGGTCTCGAGGTCACGGGCGAGGACATCTTCTCCGAGCAGCCGCAGCGCTCCGCTCCCGGCGACGTGCGCTTGACCTCGTTCCCCGACCGCCGCGACTGGGTGCGCTTCCGCGACGCCTACCAGGACCCGGAGCACCCGCTGTTCGAGTCGACGCCCGCGACCGCGTTCCCCGCGACGACGGGCGAGCTGCGCTACATCGGGCACGAGGCCCTCGCGACCGACATCGCCAACCTGCGGCGCGGCCTCGAGGCCGCAGGCGGCGAGCAGGGCTTCCTCACGGCGCTCTCGCCGGGGTCGGCCGCACGCATCGCGAACCGCCACTACGCCGACGACGAGGCGCACATCTGGGCGTGGGCCGAGGTGCTGCGCGAGGAGTACACGGCGATCACCGACGCCGGGCTCATCGTGCAGATCGACGACCCCTCGCTCGCCGAGAACTTCGACCAGATCAACCCCGAGCCCTCGATCGAGGACTACCTCGCGTTCACGCGGATCCGCGTCGAGGCGCTCAACCACGCCATCCGCGACCTCCCGGAGGAGCTCGTGCGCCTCCACCTGTGCTGGGGCTCGTGGCACGGGCCCCACACGACCGACGTCGCGTTCGCCGACATCGCCGAGCTCGTGCTCGAGGTCAACGCCGGCAGCTACTCGTTCGAGGCCGCCAACGCGCGCCACGAGCACGAGTGGCGCGTGTGGGAGCACGTGGAGCTGCCCGCGGGCAAGCGCATCGCTCCCGGCGTCGTCGGCCACGCGACGAACGTCGTCGAGCACCCCGAGCTCGTCGCCGACCGCATCGAGCGCTTCGCGCGCATCGTGGGACCGGAGCGCGTGATCGCGTCGACCGACTGCGGCCTCGGAGGGCGCATCCACCCCTCGATCGCCGTCGCGAAGCTCGAGTCGCTCGGGCAGGGCGCGCGGCTCGCCGAGGCCCGCCTCGGGGCCCCCGTGTCGATCGTCTGACCCGCTCGGCTCGAGGGGCGGTCGGCGGCTCGCGCCGCGGGCCGCCCCTCGAGCGTCAGCCGAGCGATCCCTGCGCCCGCAGCGCCAGGTACTGGTGCACGTGCGCGATCGCCATGCCGCCCTCGCCGACGCCGGCGACCACGCGCTTGACCGAGCCCGAGCGCACATCCCCGACGGCGAAGACGCCGGGGGCGCTCGTCTCGAGCGCGAAGGGCCGACGCTCGAGGCGCCACAGCGGCGAGGCCTCGGCGTCGGGGCCCGTGGCGATGAAGCCGCGCGCATCCAGCGCCACCTCGCGCGGCAGCCACCCGGTGGCGGCATCCGCGCCGATCATCACGAACAGCACGTCGCACGCCCTGCGCTCGGTCGCACCCGTCGAGCGGTCGAGCACGTCGATCGCCTCGAGCCCCGGCTCACCATGCGCGCCGATGACCTCGCTGCGCGTCGCGATGCGGATGCCGTCGTTGGCCGCGAGCTGATCGACCAGGTAGCGCGACATGCTCGTCTCGATCGTCGCGGCGCGCACGATCATCGTGACGGAGCGCGCGTGGCGGGCGAAGAAGAGCGCCGCCTGCCCGGCGGAGTTGCCCGCGCCCACGATGCAGACGTCGGCGCCGCGCGCGAGGGTCGCGTCGCTGCGCGCCGCGCCGTAGTGCACGCCGGTGCCGATGCGCCCATCGATCGCCGGCACCGCGAGCGTGCGCCACGCCACGCCCGTCGCGATGATCAGGGCGGCAGCGGAGAGCACGTCGCCGCCATCGAGCGTCACCTCGTGCCGCACGGGGTCGATCGCCTCCGCGGCGCGCGTGACGACGATCTCGGCGCCGAGCCGCTTGGCCTGCGCGAGCGCGCGACCGGCGAGGTCGTCGCCGGAGATGCCGAAGGGGAAGCCCGTGTAGTTCTCGATGCGGGTGGAGGTGCCGGCCTGGCCGCCGGGCGCGAGCGACTCGATCACCACGGTGCGCAGGCCCTCGGCGGCCGCGTGCACCGCCGCGGTGAGGCCCGCGGGACCGCCGCCGAGGATGACGACGTCGTAGGCCGACTGCTCCGGCCGCACGGAGAGGCCCGCCGCCTCGGCGACCTCGCGCAGCGTCGGGTCGACGATCGGCTCGCGACCCGGGCGCTCGAGCACGGGCGCGGCGCCCGCGGCCGCCTGGGGCTCGAGCGTGACCCGATCGAACGCCACTCGGTTGCGGGCGAGGAACCCGGCGACCTCGTGCGTGCGCGCGTCGCCTCGCGGCCCGACGACCCGCACCTCCGTCTCGGGGCGCTCGGCGGCGAGCTCCTGCAGCGAGTCGAGGTAGCGTCGCGCGAGCCCGGCGACGCGCGCGGGGATCGAGGGCGCGAGCGCCGCGAGCGCGTAGTAGTCGGCGGCGTCGAGCTTGAGCACGCGGGATGCCTCTGCCGCTCGGCCGCTCGCGGGGAACGGCGTGCTCAGCGTCATCGGCACCTCGCCGAAGAACCGGCCGGGCGTGCGCGTGCCGATCACCCGCTCATCGCCGTTCACGGTCTTGGTGATCTCGGCTCGCCCCTCGACGACGACGTACAGGGCGCGCTCGTCGCCCTCGTGCGCGAAGTACTCTCCCGCGGTGAGCCGGATGTCCTCGACGGCGCGCGAGAGGTGCAGGAGCGCTGCCTCGGGCAGCGCCGCGAACAGGCGGATGCCTCGCAGCTCGTCGATCGTGATCACGGGTCTGCGCAGGCGCTGCCTGCCGTGCTTCCCGGGAGGGAGTGCGGGTCGCACGGCGCCATGCCGCGACGCTAGCGGGGCGCCTCCATGGGCGTCAACGCCCACGGCCCCGATCCGCGGGCGCCGCAGCGGTCACGCCTTGCGCACGGGGTAGCGGGGCTTGATGCGCCGGTTGACGAACGCGCCGACCGAGTCGGCGGCGAGCAGCCGCTCGTACTCGGCGCGCGGCAGCATGCCGTAGATGTAGGTCTCGCCGCTGACGAACCGGATCGTCAGCTCGTTGCGCGCCGCGTCGAAGCCGACGGCATCGACGCTCGAGGACTCCACCCGGCGCATGCGAGGCATGCGGCCACGCTAGCGGCGGCCGGCGACTGCAGGGAGGCCGGCGCGCCGACCGGACGCGCCGCGCCCTGAGTCGAGCCGGTCGAGCGAGCGCAGCAGGTCGGCGATGATGTCCTCCGCCTGCTCGAGCCCGACGGAGATGCGCACGAGGCCCGGCGTGATGCCGAGCGAGCGGCGCTCGGCCTCGTCGAGCTTGCCGTGGATCGTCGACCCGGTGTGGATCGCGAGCGTGCGCACGTCGCCGATGTGCGTCATCTGGCTGACGAGCTCGAGCCCGTCGAGGAACGCGCGCGCCGCCTCGACGCCGCCGGCGAGCTCGATCGAGACGACGGAGCCCGCGCCGCGCGGCAGCATTCGCTCGACGACGTCGCGACGCGCGTCGTCGCGCGAGGGGTGCAGCACGTGCGCCACCGCGGGGTGCCCGTCGAGGGCGTCGGCGACCGCGAGGGCGTTCGCGACGTGGCGCTCCATGCGCAGCGACAGCGTCTCGATGCCGTGCAGCAGCAGGAAGGCGCTCGTGGGCGGGAAGGCCGGGCCGTGCTCGAGCACGACGACCGAGCGGAGGTACGCGGCGTACGCGGCGCTGCCGAAGCGGTCGGCGAACGAGGGCGCTGCGTGCGGCCGCGGCTCGTGCAGCTGCGGGAAGCGCCGAGCGGCCGCGTGCCAGTCGAAGGTGCCGCCGTCGATGACGGCTCCACCGATGACGGAGCCGTGGCCGCCGAGCCACTTCGACGTCGAGTGGATGACGACGGCCGCGCCGTGCTCGAAGGGGCGGCACAGGTACGGGGTCGCGACCGTGTTGTCGACGACGAGCGGCACGCCCGTCCGCGCCGAGACGCGGCCGAGGAGCGCGAGGTCGGCGACCTCGCCGAGCGGGTTGGCGATCGACTCCGCGTAGATCGCTCGCGTGCTCGGCCGCACGGCCGCGACCCACGCGTCCTCGTCGGCGTCGATCGGCACCGACTCGAACTCGAGCCCGTTGCGGCGCAGCGCGCCGCGGAACATCTCGCGCGTGCCCTCGTAGAGCCGATCGGTCGTGAGGATGTGGTCGCCGGCGCTCGCGAGCGCCGAGAGCGCCGCGGCGATCGCCGCTTGCCCGCTCGCGACGAGCACGCCGTCGACGCCGCCCTCGAGGTCGGCGATGCGGCGCGCGGCCACGACGTTCGTGGGGTTGTCGTTGCGCGAGTAGGCGCGGCGCGCGCTGCGGCCCGCGAAGCGCTCGACGCCGTCGTCGAAGCTGTCGAAGACGTAGCCCGCGCTCTGGTAGATCGGCGTGATCCGCGCCCCGGCCTCGGCGTCGACGAGCGCGCCCGCGTGGATCTGCCGCGTCGCGAAGCCCCAGCCGCTCATCGGTCGGCTCCGGAGCGAGCGGGGAGGAGGGCGTCGGCGATGCGCTCGACGGCCTCCTCGAGCACGGGGGCCGGCGTGGCGAACACGAGCCGCACGTGCTGCTCGAAGCCCGCACCGCACAGCGCGCCGTCGGTGAGCGCGACGCCGGCGCGCTCGCGCAGCAGCGTCGCGGGGGAGGGGAGTGCGGACCCATCGCGACAGAGCCCGCCGACGTCGAGCCACGCGAGGTAGGTCCCCTCTGGCGGCCGCCAGTCGAGCGCCGGCAGCCGCTCCTCCAGCAGGCGGGCGAGCAGGTCGCGGTTGCGCTGCAGGTATCCGACCGCCTCGTCGAGCCACGCCGTGCCGTCGCGATACGCCGCGGTCGACGCGATGACGCCGAGCGTGGAGGCGCCGTGCGGCGCGGAGAAGCCGAAGCGGCGGTAGCGCTCCTCGTCGGCGTCGTTCGACGTGATGAGCTGCGCGGCCTTGAGGCCGGGGATGTTCCACGCCTTCGAGGCGCTCGTGCCCGTGATCGTGTGCGCGGCCGCAGCGGGCGAGACCGAGGCGTAGGGCACGTGCTCGCGGCCGTCGAAGCGGATGGCGGCGTGGATCTCGTCGGCGAAGACGCGCGCGCCGTGGCGATCGACGAGCGCGGCGATCGCCTCGAGCTCCTCGCGGGCCAGGACGGTGCCCGTCGGGTTGTGCGGGTTGCACAGGACGAGGGTGCGCGCGCCCGCGACGAGCGCGCGCTCGATGCCCTCGAGGTCGTGCCGCCAGCGGCCATCGACCACGACGCCGGGCACCTGGACGACCTCGCGACCGAGCGCCTCGCCGACCTCGAGGAACGGCATGTAGGCGGGGGTCGGGACGATGACGGCGGAACCGGCGGGCGAGTACGCCTCGATCGCGACCCGCAGCGCCGCCATCACGTCGGACACCGCGTGCACCCGCTCGGGGTCGACGCTCCAGCCGAGCTCGGCCGCGTGCCACGCCGCGGCCGCCTCGCCGAGCTCCGCGGCCGTCGCGGGGGAGAGGTAGCCGAGCACGTCGTCGTCGATGGCGCGGTGGAGCGCCTCGCGCACGGCCGGTGCTGTGCCGAAGTCCATCTCCGCCACCCAGGCGCCGATCGTGCCCGGGTGCAGGCTCCACTTGCGGCTCGACGGCCGCTCGAGGTCGATCCTGCGGATCTCGTCCCACGCGTGCCGGTCCCGGGCCTTCGCCATCGTCGTCCTCCGCTCCGCGGGCGCGCTGCGCGCCCTCCGCCGGGCTCAGGATCGCAGTCGGCGCGGGCGCGGCACGAAGCGGCCGGTAACACGGCGCAACGCGCGCTCGGCGCCGCTGCGCGCTCCGCCGTCGCCGCGGTCAGTGCGCCGCGGCGGCACCCGCGGCCGCATCCGCGGCGGCGTCCTCGGCGGCCCGATCGCGTGCAGCGCGAGCCCCGGCGGCGAACGCGAAGACCCACAGGATCACCACGACCGCTGCGGTCGCGATGGCCGCCCACAGGCCGGCGGACGCCGAGACGACGACCTCGAAGATGAAGGCCGTCACGCCCACGACGAGCAGCGAGACGACCGCGAGCGTAGCGATGAGCAGGGCGTTGGCGACGCGCACGATGCGCGGCTTGAGGCGCTTGGCGAAGTGCAGCCGATGCAGCGTCACGGGCGTGAGCCCGAGGAGCGTCGCGAGCGCCGCGATGGCCACGAGCACGAGGTAGTGCGCGACCTCCTGCTCGTCGAGGTCCTCGAAGCGCGACTGGAACGCGACCGCGAGCAGGAAGCCCGAGATGAGCTGCGTGCCGGTCAGGACGACGCGCAGCTCCTGCAGGATGTCGGTGAAGTTGCGGTCAGCCCGCTCCTCGGGGGTCTCGTCGCGCCCTCGCCGCTGCTGGTCCACAGCCGCATCCTGCCACGTCGCGGGCTAGTGCTCGCGGAGGCGCTCGATGAGCTCGGCCTTCTTCAGCTTCGAGTAGCCCTCGATGCCGAGCTCCTTGGCGCGCGCCTGCAGCTCGTCGACGGTGCGATCCTCGTAGGACTCCGCCTCGCCGCCGCGCTCGCCGACCTCCGAGCGGCCGTCGCGGGCGGCCGCGTTCGCGATGCGCGCGGCCTTCTCCTTCGAGTTCCCCTCGTCGCGGAGCTTCTGGTAGAGCTCCTCGTCCTTGATGCTCGACTCCGGCATCGGGTCCTCCTCCTCGTCGGTGGCCCCGACGCTACTCCGCGCGCCGCCGGCATCGGTGTGCGCTTCCTGAGCGCTTCGGCCTCCCGAATAGACAGATCGACCTAGACTGCGGCATGCTGGGCGGGACCAGGAGAGGGGAGCCGCCATGGCCGTCGAGCGCACGCATCCGCCGCGGCGCCGCCCCGCGCGCGAGCGGCTGCTCGCCGCCGCGGCCCGCCGCTTCTACGCCGACGGCATCGCGGCGACCGGCATCGACGCCGTGATCGCAGACGCGGGCGTCGCGAAGATGAGCCTGTACAACAACTTCGACTCGAAGGACGCGCTCGTCGCCGAGTACATCGCGGCGCGGCACCAGGAGTGGCTCGAGCTCTACGCGGACCGCAGCGCGAGGGCGACGACGCCCCGCGAGGGGGTGCTCGCCGTCTTCGACGCCTACATCGATCACGCCTCCCTCGCCTACGAGCACGGGTTCCGCGGCTGCGGGCTCCTCAACGCCGCTGCCGAGCTGCCGACCGGCCATGCCGGCCGGGCCGCGGTGCGGGGGCACAAGGAGCAGGTGGAGGCGATCCTCGTCGGTCACCTCCGGGGCCTCGTCCCGGACGCCCGCGCCCTCGCTCGGCACCTGTCGCTGCTGCTCGAGGGCGGCATGATGCGCGCCGGCCTCGAGGGGACGCCCGACGTGCTCAGCCAGGCTCGAGCGATCGCGGAGACGCTGCTCGAGGCCGCTCCCACCCCTGACGACGACGGAGGACACCATGACGCTTGATCTCACGCAGTACGACGCGCTGAGCTTCGACTGCTACGGCACGCTGATCGACTGGGAGGCCGGCATCGCCGCCGTCATCGGCCCCTGGGCGCGCAGGAGCGACCCGTCGATCACCGACGAGCAGGCGCTCGTCGCGTACTCGGAGCACGAGGCCGCCGTCGAGCGCGAGGCGCCCGCGATGCGCTACCCCGACGTGCTGCGCGAGTCCTTCCGCCGGCTCGGCACCGAGCTCGGGTTCGAGGTGACGGAGGCCGACGCCGACGCGCTCGGCACGTCGGTGCCCGACTGGCCCGCCTTCGCCGACTCCGCCGAGGCGCTGCAGCGCCTCCAGCGGCACTACCGGCTCATCATCCTCTCCAACGTGGACCGCGAGGGCTTCGCCGGCAGCAACCGCAGGCTCGGCGTCGAGTTCGACGAGATCCTCACGGCCGAGGACATCGGCTCGTACAAGCCGAACCCGGCCAACTTCGCGGCGCTCGCGCAGCGCGCCGAGGAGATCGGCGCGACGGGCCGGCTGCTGCACGTGGCGCAATCGCTCTTCCACGACCACGTGCCCGCGAAGGCGGCGGGGCTCCCCGGCGTGTGGATCAACCGCCGCCACGCGCAGCCGGGCTGGGGCGCGACCCCCGACCCTCGCGCCGAGGTGACGCCCGACATGGAGCTCCCGTCGTTGGCCGCGTTCGCGGACGCCGTCGAGCGCGCCTTCGCCGCGCGCTGAGGCAGGGCCCGCGAGCGCATCCAAGGTGCCCGTGCCAGCATGGCGGCATGCGTCATCGGATCTCTGAGCTGCTCGCGGGCGCGAGCCTGCTGCTGCGCGGCTTCGGCACGTGGGCGAAGAGCCCGGGCCTCATGGCGCTCGG
>JAPSIA010000085.1 GCA_031179215.1 Agrococcus sp. | reverse complement strand
CGCGCGTCGGCGAGCCGGGTGGCGGCGCCCGTCGCGGCGGCGCGCGCGCTCGCCGCCTCGGCCTCGAGGTCGCGGATGCGCTCGTCGAGCCCGTGCGCGGCCTGGTCGTGCTCCTCGAGCTCGGCGGCGAGCCGGTCGCGCTCCGCCGCAGCGTCGGCGCACGCCGCGAGCTGCTGCTCCGCGGCCTCGAGCTCGCGCGCGATGGCGCCTGCGTCGCCGCCCGCGCTCGCCTCGAGCGCCGCGAGCGTGCGCTCGAGGCGAGCGAGCTCGTCGTTCGCCTCGAGCGCGGCTGCGACGGCGGCTTCGCTCCCGGCGAGCGCGGCGGCGACGTCGTCGGCCGAGACGGCGTCGACGGCCGCGGCGTGCGGGGCGGGATGCTCGAGGGCGCCGCAGACGGGGCAGGGCGCGCCGTCGACGAGCGCCGCGGCGAGCTCGCCGGCGATGCCGTCGATGCGGGCGGCCTGCAGCCGCTGCGCCTCGGCGGCCGCGGCCGCCTGCGCCTTCGCCGTCTCGGCCGCGGCGCGGCGGGCGGCGTCGAGGGCTCCGGCGAGGGCGTCGGCGCGGGCGCGGGCGTCGCGCCGAGCGAGGGCGCTCTCGACGGCGCGCTCGGCGGCGCCGAGCCCCGCGGCGGTCGCCGTGGCCGCCTCGCGCGCGTCGGCGAGCGCGGCACGCGCGGCCGGCGCTGCCGCGCGCTCCCGCTTCGCCGCCTCGACCGCGGCCTCGGCCCTCGAGGCGGCCGTCGCGGCCGCATCCGACCCGCGCTCGAGCACCGGCAGCTGCTGCTCGAGCTCGACCGCCGCGGCGGCGCGCGCGCCCGCGTCCAGCGCGCGCTCGTGCTCCGCCTCGACGGCGGCGTGCCGTGGCTCGACGCCCGCGGGCAGCCGATCGGTCGCGCGGGCGACCTCGCGCTCCGCGCGCTCGAGCTCGGCGTCGGCCCTGCTCCAGCGGTCGAGGGCGCTCGCGACCTCCGCAGCGCGGTCGGCGTCCTCGAGCACGGAGCGGTCGGCGTCGACCTCGGGCGAGGCGGCATCGAGGGCGGCGAGCGCCGCGATCGCGGCCTCGCGCCTGACGAAGCGCTCCGCGAGCGCCGCTGCGGCGTCGCGCGCGGCACGCGCCGCGCGCTCCCGCTCCGCGGCCTCGTCGGCTGCCGCCCGGCGCTCGGCGACGCACGCCTCGAGCCGAGCCTCCGCCTCGGCGAGCAGCTCGGCGTCGATCCGCCTCGCTCCGTCCGGCGTGCCGTCGGCGTCCGGCTCGCCCTCCCGCGTCGCCTCGTCGGCGGGCTCGCCGTCGACGACGGCGAGCGATGCGGCCGCCTCGAGCGCGCGGGCGCCGGAGGCGTCGCGCGTGCGCTCGAGCTCGCCGCGCTCGGCATCGACCGCCCTCGCATCGGCGAGCAGGAGCTCGCGCAGCCGGCGCATGCTGCCCGTGCCGAACAAGCGCTGCAGCAGCTGCTTGCGCTCGTCGCTCGAGGCCTGCAGGAACTCGGCGAAGCCGCCTTGCGCGAGCAGGATCACCTGCAGGAACTCGTCCTTCGAGAGCCCCAGGATCCGCCCGATCTCGGCGCCCACCTCCGCGATGCTCGTCGAGACGGGCGCCCAGCCCCCGTCGACGAGCTCGAGCAGCTGCGCTTGCGCCTTCTGCGTCGTGGTGCCCGTGCCGCGCTGCTTCGGCCGCTCGTACTCGGGGCTGCGCCGCACGCGCAGCACGCGCTCGCCCACCGCGAACTCGAGCTCGACCCACGTCGGCTGCTCGGCCCCCGCGAGGTCGCTCCGCACGTGCAGGCGGCCCTCGTAGCGCGGCGCCGCGCCGTAGAGCGCGAAGGTCACCGCGTCGAGGATCGTGGACTTGCCCGCACCGGTCGGGCCCGCGATGAGGTAGACGCCGTCGGCCTCGAACGAGGCGAAGTCGATCTCGAACGCCTCGCGGTAGGGGCCGAACGCGGCGAGCCCGAGCCGCAGCAGCCTCACGCGGCGGCCCCGGCCGTCGCGCGCGCCGCGCGCCGCGTCATCGCGCCAGCTCCTCGGCGGCGACCCGCTCGAGCGCGTCGCGCACGAGCGCCGCCTCCGCCCGGTCCGCCCCGACGCCCGCGCGCACGTGCGCGAGGAAGTCGTCGACGACCTCGAGCTCCGAGCGGCGCGCGAGCCGCTCGCGGAGCGCCACCTGCGCGGCTGCCTCGCCGCCGATCCACGTCACCTCGGCGCAGTGCGGCCAGCGCCGCTGCAGCCGGCGCATCGCATCCATCGGCCGCAGCCGGTCGGTGAGGCGCACGCGCAGCCAGTCGTCCTCGGTGCCCTCGAGCGACGCATCGGCGAGCAGCGCCTCGAGCTCGCCCTCGACCGTCGTGAGCGCGCGCGGCACCGGGAGCCCCACCCACGAGACCTCCGCGAGCCCGTCGGCGTCGAGCTCGACGAGCCAGCCGCCGCGCTCGGGCGAGCGCTCTCGGAACGAGTAGTGCAGCGGCGCGCCCGAGTAGCGCACGTGCGGCGCGAGCTCCTGCCGCGAGTGGAGGTGGCCGAGGGCGACGTAGTCGACGCCCTCGAAGGCGTCGACGGGCACCAGGTCGAGCCCGCCCGCCGTGATGTCCCGCGGCGCCTCGTCGAGGGGCCGCTCGGCATCGGCGAGCGCGACCGCGAAGCAGTGCGCGAGCACGACCGCGCGGCCCGGTTGCCGCGCGCTCGCCTCGCGCACCGCATCCATCGCCCATCGCACGGCGTCGGCCTGGCTCGCGATGCCCGCGTCGGGGAGCGCGGCGCGCAGCGACACCGGCTCGAGGTAGGGGAGCGCGAACACCTGCACGGGACCGTGCCGGTCGGCGAGCTCGATGCGCCACGAGTCGGGATCGAGCGCGCGCGTGCTCACGTGCAGGCCCCCCGCCCGGGCGAAGCCCGCGTTGGCGCCCAATCGTGCGGGGGAGTCGTGGTTGCCGCTCGAGAGCACGATCTCGGCACCCGCGTCGCGGATGGCGCGGAGGATGCGCGAGAGCGCCTCGACGTGCCGTCCGGCGGGCATGGCGGAGTCGTAGACGTCGCCCGCGACGAGGACGACGTCGATGCGCTCCTCGCGGATGATGCGGGGCAGCTCGCCGAGCACGCGCTCGAGCGCGTCCACCGTCTCGGCGCCGTGGAACGAGCGCCCGACGTGCCAGTCGGAGGTGTGCAGCAGCCGCATGCCACCACGCTAGACGCGGGGGCCGACGCTCGGCTGCCGCGCACGCCGATAGGGTGGAACCAGCCCCTGCCCGCCTCGAGAGGGACTGCCCCGCGTGCTGCTCACCGTGACGACCCTCGCCATCCTCGGCGTCGTCGCGAGCGCGCTCAGCGGGCGCATGGGGCGGTTCGTGTTCCTGCTGCCCGCGGCGGCGAGCCTCGTCGCGGCCGCGTGGTTCGGCATGCAGGCGCCCGCGGTCGCCGCGGGGGAGGTGCTCCAGGAGCGCGTCGAGTGGATGCCGGCGCTCGGCATCGCGATCGACCTGCGGCTCGGATCGCTGCAGTGGCTGCTCGCGATGGTCGTGCTCGGCGTCGGCGGCCTCATCTTCGTCTACTGCGCGTGGTACTTCCGCTCGAACACCCTCGCGGCGCGCACCGTCGGCCTCCTGACGGGCTTCGCGGCGTCGATGCTGCTGCTCGTCCTCTCCGACGACCTCATCGTGCTCATCGTCGGCTGGGAGCTCACGACCGTCTTCAGCTACCTGCTCGTCGGCCTCAACCACCGCTCCGCGAGCAACCGGCGCGCGGCCCAGACGGCGCTCATCGTCACGACGGTCGGCGGGCTCACGATGCTCACGGGCGTCATGCTGCTCGAGGCCGAGACGGGCACGTTCTCGCTCGCCGCGACGCTCGCCGACCCGCCGCGCACGACGGCTGCCGCGTGGGCCGCGGCGCTCATGCTCGTCGGCGCGCTCTCGAAGTCGGCGATCGTGCCGTTCCAGTTCTGGCTCCCGGGCGCGATGGCGGCGCCGACGCCCGTCTCGGCGTTCCTGCACGCCGCGGCGATGGTGAAGGCCGGCATCTTCCTCATCGCCGCGCTCACGCCCGCCTTCGTCGAGCTGCCGTGGTGGCGCTGGGGCCTCGTCGTGCTCGGGATCGCGACGATGCTGCTCGGCGCGGTGCGGGCGATGCGCCAGGTCGACATCAAGGTGCTGCTCGCGCACGGCACCGTGAGCCAGCTCGGCCTGCTCGTGACGGTGCTCGGGATCGGCACGCCCGCGTCGATGCAGGCCGCGCTCGCGCTGCTCGCCGCACACGCGACGTTCAAGGCGGCGCTGTTCATGGTCGTCGGCGTCGTGGACCGCTCGACCGGCACGCGCGACCTGCGCGAGCTCGGCGGCCTCGCGCGACGGATGCCGTGGGCGGCGGGGGCCGCGATCCTCGCTGCCGCCTCGATGGCGGGCATCCCGCCCGCGCTCGGCTACCTCGGCAAGGAGGCGGCGCTCGACGCCGCGCTCGCCGGCGCGGAGGGCGGGCTCGTCGCGATCGGCTGGGTCGCGTTCCTCGGCATCGCGCTCGGCGCGGCCCTCACGGTCGCCTACTCGCTGCGCCTCGTGGTGGGCGTGTTCTTCGGCCGCCTCGCGACCGAGCCCGTGCGGCGCTCGCCGATGCTCGCGGTCGCGCCCGTCGTGCTCGCGCTCGTCGGCCTCGTCGGCGGCTTCGGCGGCGGCCTCGTCGAGCTCGTGCTCGCGCCGCACGTCGATGCCGTGCCCGCGGGCGAGGAGGCCCCGCACCTCGCGCTGTGGCACGGCGTCACCCCGGCCCTCGTCGCGTCCGTGCTCGCCTGGGTGCTCGGCGCGCTCCTGCACCGCGCGCTCGGCCGCCGCCGCCGCGCGCCGCACGGGCAGGATCCGCTCGAGCGCGGCTACCACGCGGGCATGCGCGGGCTCGATCGCCTCGCGGTCGAGGTGACGAGCCGCATCCAGACCGGTTCGCTGCCCATGCACCTGACGACGATCCTGCTCGTCGTCGTCGCGCTGCCGGGCGTCGCGCTGCTGCTGTCGGGCGCGCTCACGCGCGACGTGCGGCTGTTCGACTCGGCGGGACAGGTCGCCGCCGCCGTCATCGTGAGCATCGCGGCCGTCTACACGACGACGACGCGCGGACGGCTCAAGGCGTTCATGCTGCTGTCGGTCGTCGGCTACGGCGTCGCGCTGCTGTTCCTGCTGCACGGCGCGCCCGACCTCGCGCTCACGCAAGCGCTCGCCGAGACCGTCTTCCTCGTGATCCTCGTGCTCGTGCTGCGCCGGCTGCCGAAGTACTTCACCGATCGGCCGCTGCGCGCCGCGCGCTACCTGCGCGCCATGCTCGGCGTCGCCGTCGGCACGTTCGCGGCGCTCGCCTCGCTCGCGGCGCTGCAGGCGCGCACCGCCCGTCCGATCTCCGACGGCTTCTACCGCTGGGCGTACGAGTTCGGCCACGGCGAGAACATCGTGAACGTCACCCTCGTCGACATCCGCGCGTGGGACACCCTCGGCGAGGTCGCGGTCGTGCTCGCGGCAGCGACGGGCGTCGCGAGCCTCATCTTCGTGCGCCGCCCGACGGCGACGGGCGGCGTGCTGCGCCCGAGCCAGTCGGCGACGGGGCGCCGCATGTGGCTGCGAGGCGCGTTCACCGACGAGCACATGGCCTCGCCCGTGCTCGAGATGATGACGCGCCTGCTGTTCCCCATCATGATGACCGTCTCGATCTACCTGCTCGCCGTCGGCCACAACGAGCCCGGCGGCGGCTTCGCGGGCGGGCTCGTCGCCGGTGTCGCGCTCGCGGTGCGCTACCTCGCGGGCGGCCGCGACGAGCTGCTCGAGGCGGTGCCGTTCGACGCCGGCAAGCTGCTCGGCGGCGGCATGGCGGTCGTCGTGGCGAGCGTCGTCTGGCCGATGCTCATCGGCGGGCGCATCGGCGAGTCCTACGCCATCGAGGCGGTGCTGCCGCTCGTGGGCGAGCAGAAGCTCGTCACGACGCTCTTCTTCGACATCGGGGTGTGGCTCATCGTGATCGGCGCCATGCTCGACTTCGTCCGCTCGCTCGGCGCGGGCATCGACCTGCACGGCGAGCAGAACCTCGCGCCGCGCCCGCAGTGGCGCTCCGACCGCTCGCTGCCCGGCGAGGGGGTGCGCCGATGACGCCGACGCTCATCCTCGCGATCGCGGGCGGCGTGCTGGTCGCCGCCGGCGTGTACCTCCTGCTCGAGCGCAGCCTCATGCGCATCCTCGCGGGCGTCATGCTCGCCGGCAACGGCATCAACCTGCTCTTCCTCGTCGCCTCGGGTCCCGCGGGGGAGGCGCCCATCGTGGGCGCCGACCCCGAGGCGATCGCCGACCCGCTGCCGCAGGCGATGGTGCTCACCGCCATCGTCATCTCGCTCGCCACGAGCGCCTTCCTGCTCGCGATGTCGTACCGCTCGTTCCAGCTCGAGGGCCACGACGAGGTCGCCGACGACGTCGAGGACGCCATCGTGCGCCGTCGCGCGGAGGCCGACCTCTCGAGCGAGGCCTACGTCGACACGGCCGCCGGCGACACCGAGTCGGGCGGCAGGGCCGTCGACGACTCGGAGGCCGGCGGCCGCATGGAGACCGAGACCGGCAGCCGCTCCGAGGACGAGGACGTGCGCTGATGGACCTCTCGAACCTCGTCCCCGTGCCCGTGCTGCTGCCGCTGCTCGCGGCCGGCGTCACGCTCATCCTCGCGCGCCACCCGGCGTGGCAGCGCGTGGTCTCCGGCACGACGCTCGCGGTCGTCGCCGCGCTCGCGCTCGTGCTGTGCGTCGCGGCGGATGCGCACGGTCCCATCGTGCTGTGGGTCGGGGCGTGGCCCGACGGGCTCGGCATCGTGCTCGTCGCCGATCGGCTCTCGTCGCTCATGGTGCTCGTCTCGAGCGTCGTCACCGCGATCGTCGTCATCTTCCCCTCGCGGCGCGACATCGCCGACGGTGCCGACGGCGCGCCGGTGTCGGTCTTCCACCCGACGTTCCTCGTGCTGACGGCGGGCGTGTCGAACGCGTTCCTCGCGGGCGACCTGTTCAACCTCTTCGTCGGGTTCGAGATCCTGCTGTTCTCCTCCTACGTGCTCATCATGCTCGGCGCGACGCGCGAGCGCGTGCGCGCCGGCTCGACCTACGTCGTCGTGAGCGTCCTCTCGTCGACGCTGTTCCTGCTCGCCCTCTCGATCGTCTACGGCGCGACCGGCACCGTGAGCTTCGCGCAGCTGCCGGAGCGGCTCGCGGCGCTCGATCCGGGGCTGCAGCTCGTCATCCAGCTGCTGCTGCTCGTGGTGTTCGGCATCAAGGCCGCGGTCTTCCCGCTGCAGGCGTGGCTGCCGGACTCCTACCCGACGGCCCCCGCGAGCGTCACGGCGGTCTTCGCGGGCCTGTTGACCAAGGTGGGCGTGTTCGCCCTCATCCGCCTGCAGACGCTGCTGTTCCCCGAGAGCCCGCTCACCGACCTCCTGCTCGTCGTGGCGATCCTCACGATGCTGCTCGGCATCCTCGGGGCGCTCGCGCAGGGCGAGATCAAGCGACTGCTCTCGTTCACGCTCGTGAGCCACATCGGCTACATGCTGCTCGGCATCGCGCTCGGCACCGGGGCCGGCCTCGCGGGAGCGATCTTCTACATCGTCCACCACATCCTCGTGCAGACGGCGCTGTTCATCGTCGTCGGACTCATCGAGCGCGTGGGCGGCTCGACGAGCCTCGCGCGCCTCGGCGGCCTCGCCGCCGTGCCGCTCCTGGCGGTGCTCTACCTCGTGCCGGCCCTCAACCTCGGCGGCATCCCGCCGCTGTCGGGGTTCCTCGGCAAGGTCGCGCTCATGGACGCCGCCCTCGCGACCGAGTCGCCGCTCGCGCTCGTCGCCGTCGTCGCCGGCGTCGCCACGAGCCTCCTGACCCTCATCGCGGTCGTCCGCGTGTGGCAGCGCGCGTTCTGGCAGGAGCGCGGCGACGACGACGACCGCGTGCACTCGCTGCGCGTGCTGCCGCGCATCTGGGTCGTCGCGGCCTCCGCGCTCGTCGGCATCACCGTGCTGCTGACGGTCATCGCCGGGCCCTTGAGCGACTTCGCCTCCCGCGCCTCCGTCGACATCCGCGAGGGCGCGTACCAGGCCGCGGTCGAGGAGGCCATGCCGTGAAGCGACCCAAGCTGCGCTACCGCATCTCCCTCGTCGCCACGATCGGCCTCGCGGTCGTGTGGGTGGCGCTGTGGGGCGACATCTCCCTCGCCGCGGCGTGCTGGGGCGTGATCGTCGCGCTGCTCATCCAGGTGCTGTTCCCGCTGCCCGACGTCCCGGAGCTCGAGTTCTTCCGCCCGATCGGCTTCCTGCGGCTCGTCGTCGTCACGCTCTGGGGGCTCACCGTCTCGAGCTTCATCGTCGCCGGCAAGGTGCTCGCCTTCTGGCGGCCGACGCAGAACGCGATCATCCGCGTGCAGCTGCGCAGCGGCTCCGCGTTCATCACGGCCATCACGGCGGAGCTCGTCACGCTCGTGCCGGGCTCGGTCGCGATCGACGCGGGCGAGCGGTGGCTGCTCGTGCACGTCTTCGACGCCTCGACGCCCGCCGCGATCGAGCGGGCGCGCGCGAGCGTGCTCGAGACCGAGGCGACCGCGCTGCGCGCGTTCGGCACCGCGGCGGACCGCGCGCTCCTGGAGGTGGACTGATGGAAGCCGTGCTCGCCGTCGCCGGCGTCATGCTCGTGATCGCCGCCGCGCTCACGCTCGTGCGCATCGTGCGCGGGCCGGGCCCGGCAGACCGCGTCGTCGCGACCGACGTGCTCATCACGACGGTCGCGGGCGCGCTCGTGGTCGCGGCGGCGATCGCGCACGACCGGTCGACGCTCGTCGTGATCGTCGTGCTCTCGCTGCTCGCCTTCGCCGGCACCGTCTCGATGGCGCGCTTCGTCGCCGGCCGCCAGCGCGTCGTGGGTCCTGGGCCCCGCGCCGCGCGCGGCGTCGACACCGCCGAGGGCGACCGGCCCGGCGAGCGCGCGGAGCGCGAGCGCGGGGAGGAGTCGCGATGACCCCGGAGGCGATCCTCGACCTCGTCGGCGCGGTCATGATCCTGCTGGGCGCGAGCTTCACCCTCACTGCCGCGATCGGGCTCGTGCGGCTGCCCGACGTGCTCAACCGCATGCACGC
>JAPSIA010000206.1 GCA_031179215.1 Agrococcus sp. | reverse complement strand
GCTGCACCGCGATCGCGATGCGCCGCAGCTCGCCGAGCGACTCCCTCGCGACCTCGTCGAGCGAGATGAGGAGCCCCGCGCCTCGAGCCTCCGCGAGCTCGACGAGCCTCGCGAGCATGCTCTCGAGCCGCGGCTCGCGCTCGAAGCGCTGCGCGACGCTCGTCGTCGCGCCACCCACGTGCGGGAGCGTGAGGCCGGTGACCTCGCGCCGCACCGCGTCCGGGTCCTGTGCCTGCAGCAGCGCGGGCAGGCGATCGCGCTCGAGCGCCTCGACGAGGCCGTCGTGCAGCGTGCCGTGCACGACCGTCCAGTCGCGGGCGAGCGCCTCGTCCTCGACGGCGTTGAGGAGCACGGTCTTGCCGACGCCGCGCATGCCCGTCACGAGGGCGGCGCGGTAGGGCGACCACGCGCCGAGGCGGAACACCTCGCGCCACTCGTCGAGCAGCGCGTCCCTGCCCGCGAGCACGGGCGGCGAGATGCCGAAGCCCGGTCGGAAGGGGTTGTCGTGCACGCGCCCACTCTGCCACCGCCGACCGACACGGGTCGCGCGCGCGCCGAGGAAGCGCCGCTCCCGTGGAACGATGGGGGCCATGCCCGCGATGCCGCTGCCCCGCGCCCTGCGCGCGGGCTTCCTCGGCTCGGCGGTCGCGCTCGCGCTCAACCTGCTCGCCGCGGTGCTGATCGGCCTCGGCGCGGGCGACGCCGAGCTGCTCGACCTCGTGCGCACCGTGCTCATGTGGACGCTCATGCCGCCGATGGTCGTCGCGCTCGTCGTGCTCGGCGCGCTGCGGCACGCGGCGGGCCGCTGGCACGTCGCGGCGATGAGCCTGTGCTGCATCGGCGACGGCGCGGGCGCGATGACCGGCACGACGCTCGTGCTGCTCGCCCTGTTCCTGCTCGGGCAGCTCGCCTACGTCGGCGCCCTGTGGCCGACGCGCAAGCGCTCGCTCGCCTGGAGCCCCGCGGCGATCGGCTACGGCGTCGTCGCGCTCATCGCGGGCGGCGTCATCGCCGCGCACGCCGGTCCGCTCGCGATGCCGATCCTCCTCTACGCCCTCGTGCTCGCGGCCGTCGCGGCGCTCGCCGCGATCGACACCGCCGGTCTCCTCGGCGGCCTCCTCTTCCTCGTGAGCGGCCTCGTGCTGGGCCTTGGTCTGTTCGTGCTCGACATCCCCGACCCGCTGCGCACGTTCGCGGCGCTCATCCCCTACGTCGCCGCCCAGGCGCTCCTCGCGCTCAGCCTGCAGCGGCGCCTCGGCCTCGGCGCGCCGGCCGACACGATCCCGCTCCCCACCTCGGCCGCGACGACCTCGGGTCATCAGAGTAACCGATAGGCATCATTGGAGAGACAGGCTGGACTACTGGCCTGCGCCCTGCTGGAATCGTTGCCATGCAGCAGCACGAGCACTCCGAGGCCGCCGCGCCGACCGCCGACGGCGCTCCGCCCAGCCCCGTCCTCGGCATCCTGGGCGGCATGAGCTGGCACTCGACGATCGAGTACTACCGGTCGATCAACGAGCGCGTCGCCGCGGAGCGCGGCGGCCACGCCTCGGCGCGCATCCTGCTCTCGAGCCTCGACTTCGCCGAGATCCGGGCGTGCCAGCTGCGGGAGGACTGGGCGGCCGCCGGCGCCATGCTCGCGCGCGAGGCCGCCGCGCTCGAGCGGGCAGGCGCCACCTCGATCGCGATCGCGACCAACCTCATGCACAAGGTCGCGCCGGAGGTCGAGCGCGCCGTCGGCGTGCCCCTCGTGCACATCGCCGACGCCGTCGCGGATGCCGCCCGTGGCGCGGGGGCGCGCGCGCTCGGCATCGTGGGCACGCAGTGGGTGATGGCCGAGCCCTTCTACGCCGATCGGCTCGCGCGCCACGGCATCGCCGCGCTCGTGCCGCCGCAGCCGGTGCAGGCTGAGCTCGACCGCATCATCTTCGACGAGCTCACGCAGGGCATCGTGACGGATGCGTCGCGGGCGCGCTTCCGGGACGCCTTCGCCGCGCTCGTGGCCGACGGCGCCGAGGCGATCGTGCTCGCCTGCA
>JAPSIA010000205.1 GCA_031179215.1 Agrococcus sp. | reverse complement strand
GCCCGCGCGATCACGTCGATGTGGCCCAGGGTCACAGGGTCGAAGGAACCGGGCACGACGGCGATGCGAGGCATGGCTCCAGCCTAACGGGCCGATGCCGTCGGCCGCGGCGGGGCGGCGGGTGCCGCGGGCCCGGGGCGCGGCGCGCTCGGCTACGCCGTCACGAGGGCCGCGCGCGCCTCGGGGTCGAGGCGCGCGCGCACCGCGAGGCGCAGCGCGGCGTGGCGCTCGAGCTTCGGGTCGTCGGCGAGCACCTGCTGCGCCGCGGCGCGCGCGGCGTCGATGATCGCGCCGTCGCGCGCGACGCGCAGCACCTTCAGCCCGCTGCGGCCGCCGGACTGCAGGTGCCCGAGCACGTCGCCCTCGCCCCGCTGCTCGAGGTCGACCTCGGCGAGGGCGAAGCCGTCGAGCGTGCTGGCGACGGCGTCGAGCCGCTCGCGCGCGTCGCTGAGCTCGTCGACCGCCGAGACGAGCATGCACAGCCCCGGGTGCTCGCCGCGGCCGACGCGGCCGCGCAGCTGGTGCAGCTGCGAGACGCCGAAGCGGTCGGCCGAGAGCACGACCATCATCGTCGCGTTCGGCACGTCGACGCCGACCTCGATGACGGTCGTCGCCACGAGCACGTCGATCTCGCGGTCGCGGAACGCGCGCATCGTCGCGTCCTTCTGCTCGGTCGTGTCGGCGCCCGTGAGGGTCGCGATCGAGCGGCCGGCGAGCGCTGGCAGCCGCCGAAGCCGCTCGACCGTCGTCGCCACGTCGTCGACGGGCGGTGCGGGCCGAGCGCCGTCGGCCGCATCCTCCCCTTCGGCGCCCTCGCGCTCGATGCCCTCCAGCTTGCCGGGCTCGATCGCGGGGCACACGACGAAGGCCTGCCGGCCCGCCTCGAGCTCCTCGCGCATGCGCTCCCACATGCGGTGGAAGTGGGCGGGCCGCTCGACGGGGTCGACGACGAACGTCTGGATGGGCGCGCGGCCGGCCGGCAGCGACCGGATCGTCGAGACGTCGAGGTCGCCGAAGGCCGTCATCGCGATCGTGCGAGGGATGGGCGTCGCCGTGAGCACGAGCGTGTGCGGGTGCGCTCCCTTCGCGCGAAGCGCCTCGCGCTGGGCGACCCCGAAGCGGTGCTGCTCGTCGATCACGACGAGCGCGAGCTCGGCGAAGGACGTCCGCTCGCTCAGCAGCGCGTGCGTGCCGACGACGATGCGCGCCTGCCCGGCGGCGATGCGCAGCAGCGCGCGCTTGCGCTCGGCCGCGGGCATCTGGCCCGTGAGGAGCGTGGGCTGCAGCTCGGCCGCGAGGTCGGGACCGAGCGAGCGCGTGATGGAGCGCACGTGCTGCACCGCGAGCACCTCGGTGGGCGCGAGGAGCGCCGACTGCCCGCCCGACTCGGCGACCGCGAGCATCGCGCGCGTCGCGACGACCGTCTTGCCGGAGCCGACCTCGCCCTGCACGAGGCGGTGCATCGCGGTGCCGCTCGCGAGATCGGCGGCGATCGCCTCGCCCGCGGCGCGCTGGTCGTCGGTGAGCTGCCACGGCAGCGCGGCGTCGAAGCGCTCGAGCAGGGGGCCCGGTCGCCGCGGCTGCGTCGGCAGGGTGTCGAACCACGCGCGCGTCGCGAGCAGGTAGGTCTGCAGCAGGAACCCCTCGTGCCACGCGAGCGTGTGCCGCGCGCGGTAGGCGTCGCGCTCGGCCTTCGGCTGGTGCGCGAGCCGCAGCGCCTCGAGGAAGGGCAGGAGCCCGTGCTCGAGCCGCACCTCGGGCGGGACGGGATCGGCGACCGCCGACTCCGGCAGGCTCCCGAGCGCGTCGAGCGCCTGCGCGACGAGCGCCTGGATCTTCGTCGTCGCGAGCGTCGCCGTCGCGGGGTAGATGGGCACGGGCTGGTTCGCCCACTCCTCGGCGTCGATGCCCTCGGCCTCGTCGAAGAGCTCGTAGTCGGGGTGCGTGAGCTGCCGCTTGCCCTTGTAGGCGCCGACGGTGCCGGAGAACAGCGCCGTGACGCCGCGGTGGAGCTCGTCGGTGCGCCACGCCTGGTTGAAGAA
>JAPSIA010000204.1 GCA_031179215.1 Agrococcus sp. | reverse complement strand
ACGATCGAGGCCGCGGGCGACCTGACCGGCCGCCGCGTGCTGCTCGTCGACGACGTGCTCGCGACGGGCGGCACGCTCCGGGCCGCGACGCACCTCGTCGAGCAGCTCGGAGGCGCGATCGCCGGCGTCGCGGTCGTGCTCGAGCTCACCGCGCTCGAGGGGCGGCGCGTCCTGCCCACCGCGCACGCCGTCTTCACGGCGTGACGGCTGCCGCTCCACCTGTGCGCTCGGGCGATCGACCCGCGCCGTGCCGCGATGTTCAGCGGTCGGGCGCCGCGGGGCGGAGGAGCCCGTCCATCGCCGCCTCGAAGCCCCGCGCCGCCGCGTCGGCGTCTGCGGAGGCGAGCGCGGCCCGGAGCACCTCCGGCCGGGCGGTGCATGCGGTGACGCCGCGCTCGGCGAGCGCGACCATGACCTGCGGCGACCGCACGCTCGCCGCGAGGATCTCGGTGCCGCTGCCGCGGAGCAGCTCGGCCATCGTGGCCACCTCCTGCAGGCCGTCGCGGCCGGCGTCGTCGAGCCGACCGACGTACGGAGCGATGTAGCGCACGCCGATCGAAGCGGCCACCAGCGCTTGCGGGGCCTCGTAGACGGCGGTCAGGAGCACCGTCTCGCCGCGCTCGACGAGTGTCGCGGCCACGCCGAACCCCACCTCGGTGGCGGGCACCTTGATGGCCACCTCGGGGGCGATCGCGCGCAGCGCCTCGGCGTGCTCGAGCATGGCGGCGCGCTCGCTGCCCCAGGTCTGCAGGAAGACCTCGCTCGCGCCGAGCTCGATCCACCCTCGCACGATGCGTGGCAGCGCGGACCACTCGAGGCCCGCTGCCGCCAGGATCGTCGGGTTCGTCGTGACCCCGTGCACGAGCCGCTCCCGCAGGAGCGCCCCGACGGCCGCGTCGTCCGCCGAGTCGACGAAGCAGCGCATCATCGCTGTCCCTCCGATGCAGCCGTGGCCGGCTGCGAGCCCGAGCGGTCGGCGCCCGTCCACGCCGCGGCCTCGCGGTAGCGCCGCCGGACGTCGGGATCGACGTGCCCTCGGGGCTCCGTGCGCAGCACCGTCGCCGGTCGCCACTCGTCGGCGAGCTCCGCGACGCGCCGCCCGCGCAGCACCGCCGCGGCCTGCACCGCGCCGCCGCGCGCCGTCGACTCGTCGGCGTCGCGCACCGCGACGGGGGCCTGCAGGAGGTCGGCGAGGATCTGCCGGTAGGCCGTCGAGCGCGCGCCTCCACCGGTCACCGTCACGGCGCCGTCCGCGGGCGCGCCGACCTGCCGGATGCGATCGTGGGCGCGGACGAGGCCGAGGAGGACGCCCTCGAAGGCCGCTCGAGCGAGCTCCTCGCGGGTCGTCGCCGTCGTGAGGCCGGCGAGGACGCCCGTCGCGGAGGGGCGATCGGGCGTGCGCTCGCCGTCGAGGAAGGCGGCGAGCACGGGCCGGTCGCCGCTCGTCGCCTCGAGGGCCATGTCGCCGAGGGCGCGCACGTCGACGCCCAGCATCGAGGCCGTCCAGTCGGTGACCTTCGTCGCGTTGAGCGTGCACGCGAGCGGCAGGTAGCCCCCCGTGCAGCTCGCGACGCCCGTGACCTCGCCCGACGGGTCGAAGACCGGCTCGTCGCTGACGGTGATCACGACGCCCGAGGTGCCGAGGCTGTAGGCGACCTCCCCCGCGCCGAGCCCGAGGCCGACGACGCCGAGGTGCTGGTCTCCGCCGCCCGGTCCGACGAGCACGTCGCGGGAGAGCCCCAGCTCGTCGGCCACCGCTGGCAGGATCGCGCCCGCGGCCTCGTCGGGATGCAGCACGGTCGGGAGCGCGCGCTCCCACTCCCGCGCGGCGACGAACCGCTCGAGCAGGTCCGTCCGCCACCGCGACTCGTGCGCCGCGTAGTAGCCCGTGCCCGAGGCCTCGGATCGGTCCGTCACGGCCCTGCCGGTGAGCCGGAAGGTGAGGTAGTCGTGCGGCAGCAGGACCGTGCGCATCCGCTCGAGGAGCGACGGCTCGTGCTCGGCGACCCACGCGAGCTTCGTGATGGTGAACGCCGCGGTCGGCACCGATCC
>JAPSIA010000018.1:17773-33374 GCA_031179215.1 Agrococcus sp. | reverse complement strand
GAGTCGGGGATCACGGCGAGCGTGTCGGCCTCCTCGCCGTCGGGGCCCCACATGTGCCCGGACTGGCGGATCATCGCCGGCATCGACGCATCCACGATCACGTCGGAGGGCACGTGCAGGTTCGTGATGCCGCGATCCGAGTTCACCATCGCGAGGCGCGGGCCCTCGCGGAGCCCCTCCTCGATGGCCGAGCGCACGGCATCCGCGGTCGACTCGTCGAGCTCCGACAGGCCGGAGAGGATCGAGGCGAGGCCGTTCTCGGGCGAGAGGCCCGCCTGCTCGAGCTGCGCGCCGTACTGCTCGAACACCGTGGGCAGGAACGCGCGCACCACGTGGCCGAAGATGATCGGGTCGGAGACCTTCATCATCGTCGCCTTGAGGTGCGCCGAGAACAGCACACCCTCGTCGCGGGCGCGCCGCACCTGCTCGGCGAGGAAGGCGTCGAGCGCCTTCGCGCTCATGAACGTCGCGTCGACGATCTCGCCCTCGAGCACCGCGAGGCCGTCCTTGAGCACGGTGGTCTCGCCGTCGGTGCCCACGAGCCGGATCTGCAGCGTGTCGTCGGCCGGCATCGTGACCGACTGCTCGTTGGAGCGGAAGTCGCCCGCGCCCATCGTCGCGACGGCGGTCTTCGAGTCGGCCGTCCAGGCGCCCATCGAGTGCGGGTGCTTGCGCGCGTACTCCTTCACCGAGCGCGGCGCGCGGCGGTCGCTGTTGCCCTCGCGCAGCACCGGGTTCACGGCCGAGCCCTTGACCGAGTCGTAGCGGGCGCGGATGTCGCGCTCCTCATCGGTCGTGACCTCGTCGGGGTAGTCGGGCAGGGCGATGCCGTGCCCCTGGAGCTCCGCGATCGCCGCCTTGAGCTGCGGCACGGATGCCGAGATGTTCGGCAGCTTGATGATGTTGGCCTCCGGCGCCTTCGCCAGCTCGCCCAGCTCGGCGAGCGCATCCGGCTCCTGCTGCTCGGCCGGCAGCAGGTCGGAGAACGCGGCGACGATGCGGCCCGCGAGCGAGATGTCGCGGCTCTCGACCTCGACGTCGGCCGCGGCGGCGAACGCGCTCACGATCGGCAGGAAGGAGTGCGTCGCCAGCATCGGCGCCTCGTCGGTGTACGTGTAGATGATCTTGGCCATGCGGCTCGAACCCCTCGCAGTGAACGTGGTCGGCGGGCGCGACGGTCTGCGCGGCCCGCGCCGTGCGCCACCAACCTACCGCGCGGCGGCCGGGCGCGCGGCGAGGCGGCCGCGCCGAGCGCACGGCCGTCGATACAGTGGCCGGTCGTGAACAGAGGCGCCGATCGAGAGCAGCGGGAGCCGGTCGAGCGCAGCGGAGTCCGCTCGTGAGCGCGGCGCCGGCGGTGCGCCGCGCGTGGGCGGGGATCGGCCAGGCCATCGAGTCCGCCGCCGTGGCTGGCGTCGGCCTCGCGGTGTGCGCGCTCGTGATGCTCACCGTCTGGGGCATCGACCAGGGCTTCGCCGGCGACCCGCTGCTGCAGTGGCGGCTCGCCGCCGACGCGTGGCTGCTCGGCCACGGCGTCGACATCGGCGTCTCGCTCAGCCGCGACGCCGTCATCGCCGTCGGCCTCGAGGAGGCGGGGCGCTCCTTCGTGCTCTCGCTCGGCGCGTGGGGCATCGGCCTCATCACCTGCTGGCTCCACTGGCGCGCGGGTCGTCGGCTCGCGACGCTGCCGCTGCTCGACGCGGCGATCGCGGTCGCGCTCGGCACCGCCGCGACGGCCGCCGTGGGGCTGCTCGTCGGCACGAGCGCGCAGCACGCGACGGCGGCACCCGACCTCGCGCAGTCGGCGATCCTCCCCGCGCTCGTCGCGCTCGTGGGCATGGCCGCAGGCGTGCTCTCGGCGCGCGGGCACGACTGGCTCGTCGGCCTCGCCCACGTGCTCACGCTCGAGGAGCACTGGCTGCGCCCGATCCGAGCGGCGCTGCGCGCGGGCTTCGGCGCCTTCGTCGGCGCGCTCGGCATCGGCGCCCTCGTCGTCGCCCTCGGCCTCCTCACCCGCTTCACCGATGCCCTGCTGCTGCTCGAGTCGCTCGGCGTGACGCCGGTTGGCGTCGTCGTCATGACGCTGCTGCAGCTCGCGCTCGCGCCCGTCGCGGTCGTCTGGGGCGCCGCGTGGGCGATCGGCCCCGGCTTCGTCATCGGCGCCGGCTCGAGCGTCTCGCCGCTCGGCACCGACCTCGGCCCCGTGCCCGCGCTGCCGCTGCTCGCGGCGATCGATCCCGAGGCGCGCCCCTGGATGGCGGTGGTGGTGGCGCTGCCGGTGCTCGCGGCGGTGCTCGTGGGGGTGCTCGCCCGCCAGAGCGTGCTCGCCGGCGATGCCCGCCGCCCGGTGCACTGGTGGGAGCTCGCGCTCGCCGCGGTCGGCGGCGGCGTGCTCGGCGGCGCGCTACTCGGCGTCGCCGCCATGCTCGCGACGGGCGCTGCCGGACCGGGCAGGCTGAGCGAG
Source organism: Agrococcus sp. (assembly GCA_031179215.1). Classification (GTDB taxonomy): domain Bacteria; phylum Actinomycetota; class Actinomycetes; order Actinomycetales; family Microbacteriaceae; genus Agrococcus. The sequence goes on along the minus strand of JAPSIA010000018.1, from coordinate 30,910 downwards.
ACCGGCCCGGATGCGGTGCTCGTCGCGGCGTGGGGAGCGCTCGAGCTCGGCGCGGGACTGCTCATCGGCATGCTCGCGGGCGGTCGGGGGACGGGCGCGCTCGCGGGCGGCTTCGCGCTGCCGCTCGCCGCCGAGCGGAAGGGCTCGACGCTCCGCGACGTGCTCGGCCTCGGCTCGTCGAGGAGCGACCGCGATGACGAGGTGGAGGCGCGCTCCGAGTGGTCCGAGCCGCTCGAGCCGGACGGTGCGGAGCCGGACGGCGCCGAGCCGGACGGCTCGGAGCTGGACGGCGCCGACGCGGACGGTGCCGGTGCGGACGCCGGCGCGCCGTCCGGCGGCGCGCCGGCCGGCGGCGCGACGCACGAGCCGGCCGCGAGCGAGGCGTCGCCCCCGGCTGCGACGGGCCAGGACGAGGCGGATCGCGGCCCTCGGTAGGATGGAGCCCGTGCTGCGCCTCGTCGTCCTCGTCTCCGGCAGCGGCACCAACTTCGCCGACCTGCTCGAGCGCACCCGCTCGGGGCGCGTCGCCGCAGAGGTCATCGCCGTCGGCGCCGACCGCGAGTGCGGCGGCATCGAGCTCGCGCGCGCCGCGGGCATCCCCACCTTCGTCGAGCCCTTCTCCGCCCCGCGCGAGGCGTGGTCCGACCGCATCGCCGACCGCGTCGCGGCGTTCGAGCCCGACGTCGTCGTGCTCTCGGGCTTCATGCGGCTCCTCTCGGCCGCAGCGGTCGCCCGGTTCGAGCCGGCACTGCTCAACACGCACCCGGCGTTCCTGCCCGAGTTCCCCGGCGCGCACGGCGTGCGCGACGCGCTCGCGGCGGGCGTCGCCGAGACGGGCGCGAGCGTCATCATCGTCGACAGCGGCGTCGACACCGGGCCGATCCTCGCGCAGCAGCGCGTGCCGGTGCTGCCCGGGGACACCGAGGCCGCGCTCCACGAGCGCATCAAGCTCGTCGAGCGCGACCTGCTCGCCGACGTCATCGCGCGCATCGCCGACGGCTCCATCGACCTCGCCGACCACGGCCTCGAGCGCCGCGTCGCGCGGCCCGGCGCGCCGGGCGACCCCTCCTCGACCGCACCGACACGTAAGGACACCCAGTGAGCGGACCCCAGCACGACCCGAGCCTCTACCGCGAGCGCGACCAGGTGCCCTTCCGTCGCGCCCTGCTGTCGGTGAGCGACAAGCGCGGCATCGTCGAGCTCGGCCGCGCCCTCGCCGAGGCCGGCGTCGAGCTCGTCTCGACCGGCTCGACCGCGAAGATGCTCGCGGATGCGGGCCTCGCGGTCACCGAGGTCGCCTCCGTCACGGGGTTCCAGGAGGCGCTCGACGGCCGCGTCAAGACGCTGCACCCGGCCATCCACGCCGGCCTGCTCGCCGACCTGCGGCTCGAGGACCACGAGGCGCAGCTCGCCGAGCTCGGCATCGCGCCCTTCGAGCTCGTGGTCGTCAACCTCTACCCCTTCGTCGAGACGGTGCGCTCGGGCGCCGCCGACGCCGACGTGGTGGAGCAGATCGACATCGGCGGACCCGCCATGGTGCGCGCCGCCGCCAAGAACCACGCGAACGTCGCGATCGTGACCGACCCGCGCGTCTACCCGCTCATCGAGCAGGCGGCCGCGACCGGGCTCTCGCTCATGCAGCGCCGCGCGCTCGCGCGCGACGCCTTCGCCCACACCGCCGCCTACGACCGCGCCGTCGCGCGATGGTTCGCGGGGGAGCCGGTCGAGGAGGCCGCGGCGGCGGCCGCAGCGGCGGCGCCCGCGGCGGAGCCTCCCGCGGGGGCGACCGGTGCGACCGAGGCGGCTGACGCATCCGACACGTCGAGCGCGACCGGCCTGCTGCGCGCCGTCGGCGCGGCGACGCTCGTGCAGGGCCTGCGCTACGGCGAGAACAGCCACCAGCAGGCGGGCCTGTTCGGCCTGCCCGGCGGACGCGGCATCACGCAGGCCGAGCTGCTGCACGGCAAGCCGATGTCGTTCAACAACTACGTCGACGCCGACGCGGCGCTGCGCGCGGCCTTCGACTTCCACGAGCCGGCGGTCGCGATCATCAAGCACGCGAACCCGTGCGGCATCGCGGTGGCCGCCGTCGGCGCCGCCGACCCCATCGCCTCGGCGCACGAGCGGGCGCACGCGTGCGACCCGGTCTCGGCCTTCGGCGGGGTCATCGCCGCCAACCGCACCGTCACGCGCGCGATGGCCGAGACGGTCAAGGACATCTTCACCGAGGTCGTCGTCGCGCCCGACTTCGAGCCCGAGGCGCTCGAGCTGCTCACGGCGAAGAAGAACATCCGCCTGCTGCGCCTGCCCGCCGACTACGTGCGCGAGGGCTCGGAGCTGCGGCAGGTCTCGGGCGGCGTGCTCGTGCAGCAGCCCGACACCTTCGAGGGCTTCTCGTCGCACACGTGGCGACGCGCGTGCGGCCCGCACGTGTCGGATGCGGTGCTCACCGACCTCGAGTTCGCGTGGCGCGCGGTGCGGTCGGTGAAGTCGAACGCGATCCTGCTCGCCTCGGGCGGCGCCTCGGTCGGCGTCGGCATGGGGCAGGTCAACCGCGTCGACTCGTGCCGCCACGCCGTCGATCGCGCGGGGGAGCGCGCAGCCGGAGCCGTCGCGGCCTCCGACGCGTTCTTCCCGTTCGCCGACGGCCTGCAGATCCTGCTCGACGCGGGCGTGAGCGCCGTCGTGCAGCCCGGCGGCTCGGTGCGCGACGAGGAGGTCATCGCGGCCGCGGCGGCTGCCGGCATCACGATGTACTTCACGGGAGAGCGCCACTTCGCGCACTGAGGCGCGCGCCCGAGCGCGAAGTGTCGGCTCGTTGCACGCGCGTCGCGCGCTCGCTGCAACGGGCCGACACTTCGCCGCGGCCGCGGTGCCGCGCGGGCGGGGCGCAGTCGCGCCGCGGCGCGGTAGCGTCGCGAGCGTGAGCGCGGGCACGATCGACGACGTGCGGCGGGCGCGCCGCATCGCGTGCTTCGGCGCCACGGGCTCGGGCAAGACGACGATCGCGGCGGCGCTCGGCGCGCGGCTCGGCCTGCCGATCGTCGCCGCCGACGAGCACTGCTGGGATCCGGGATGGACCGAGGTGCCCGCCGACGAGCAGCGGCGGCGGCTCCTGCCGGCCATCCACGCCGAGGCATGGGTGCTCGACGCGCTCCGCTCGTCGATCGCGCGAGACGCGTGGGAGCGCGTCGATGCGGTCGTCGCCCTCGACTACCCGCGCGCCACCTCGTTCGCGCGGCTCGTGCGGCGCACCGCCCGCCGCATCCGCACGCACGAGCTCGTCTGCAACGGCAACGTCGAGACGATCCGGCTCGCGCTCGCGAGCGACTCCATCCTGTGGTGGCACGCGCGATCCTGGCGCTCGAAGCGCGAGCGCATGCGCGCGTGGCACGCGGATGCGTCGGCGCCGCCCGTGCTCCTGCTGTCGCGGCCTCGCGACGCGGACGCGCTGCTCGCGGCGCTCTGACGCCGGCCGGAGGAGCGGTCGCTGAGCGGCCGCATGCGTGCACTGGGCGCTCGTGTGCCCGCTCAGCGACCATGGCTCCGGGCCGCGCCGCCGCTCGGCAGCCGGGGCGCCCCCGCGGCCGCAGCGGTCGGCGCGACGCCGCCTCGACCGGGGGACAAAGCAAAAGTGATCGGGAGATCTCGATCAGGGGGCTGGACGCTGCCCTGTGCGCCTGCTTAGGATCGAAGGCTGTCCGCTCCATGGGGGAGCGGCCGACGAAGGAGGATGCCATGGGCATGACGACCGCACCGATCGCCGCCGCGCGCGTCCTCCCCGGCCGCGGGGGCGCCGCCCGCCTCGGCCTCGGCGGAACCCGGTAGCAGGGCCGCAGCGCGCCGCGAGCCTCGCTCGTCCTCGCCGCTCCCGAGCGCCTGCCGTGTCGGCAGGTGCGTGCAGGATCGGCGCAGCACCACCACCACCCGCGACCCACCGGTCGCACCGCTCCCACCGCTGACGCACGACGTCGGCGGCCCCGAAGGACTGCCATGGCCTCGACATCCGTCCCGGATCATCCCGCGCCCGCGCCGACCGAGCCCGTCGGGCACCTGCGCGCGCTCGCGCGCCTGCTGCCGTTCCTGCGCCCCGTGCTGCCGCGCCTGCTGTGGGGCACGGGAGCCGCCCTGCTCTCGGCGCTCCTGAGCCTCGCGACGCCGATCGCGATGCGCGCGCTCGTCGACGGCCCGCTCGCGAGCGGCGACGCCGCCGCGGTGTGGCCCGTGGGCATCGCGATCCTCGCGCTCGCGCTCGGGGAGGCGCTCTTCGTCTACCTGCGCCGCGTGCTCGTGACCCTGCCCTCGACCCAGGTCGAGGCGTCGATGCGCCGCACCCTCTACGCGAAGCTCCAGGCGCTGCCCGTCGCGTTCCACGACCGCTGGCAGTCCGGCCAGCTCCTCAGCCGCGCGGTGCAGGACCTCGGCATGATCCGCCGCTTCACGGCGTTCGGCGCGCCGCTGCTCGTCGTCAACGCGATCACGCTCGTGGTCGGCGTCGGCGTGCTCTTCTACTGGAGCCCGCTGCTGGCGGGCGTGTTCGTCGTGCTCTCGGCGCCCATCGTCCTCGTCGCGCTCCGCTTCGAGCGCCGCTACTTCAGCATCTCGCGCGCGGCGCAGGATCAGGCGGGCGACCTCGCGACGACCGTCGAGCAGTCGATCCACGGCATCCGCGTGCTCAAGGCCTTCGGCCGCGGCCGCCACGCGCTCGACGGCTTCACCGACCAGGCGAAGACGCTGCGCGAGACCGAGATCGACAAGGCGCGCATGGACGGCAGCCTGTGGATGTGGCTGACGATCGTGCCGTACGTCTCCTACGCCGTGTGCCTGTTCCTCGGCGTCTGGCTGGCCGCGAGCGGCCAGATCACCGTCGGCACGCTCTTCGCCTTCTTCGCGGTCGCGATGGTGCTCAACTGGCCCATCGAGTCGATCGGGTTCCTCTTCGCGTTCCTCATCGACGCCTCCAACGCCTCGCGACGCTTCCACGAGATCCTCGACGCCGAGAACACGATCGTCGACCCCGCGGAGCCGGTCTCCATCGCCGAGCCGAAGGGCAGGCTCGTGTTCGAGGATGTGCACTTCCGCTACCAGGATGCGCAGCCTCACGAGCGCGACCTCGTCGACGGCGCCGACCTCGTGATCGAGCCCGGCGAGACGATGGCGCTCATCGGCGTGACGGGCTCGGGCAAGACGACGCTCACGGCGCTCCCGACCCGCCTGTACGACGTCACGGGGGGCCGCGTGCTGCTCGACGGCGTCGACGTGCGCGACCTGACGCTCGAGGAGCTGCGCACGCACATCGCGATGGCGTTCGAGGACGCCACGCTCTTCTCGGCGACCGTGCGCGAGAACGTGCTCATGGGCGCTCCGGAGGCGTCGGAGGAGGTCCTCGACCGGGCGCTCTCGATCGCGCAGGCGGACTTCGCCCGCGACCTGCCGAACGGGCTCGACACCCAGATCGGCGAGGAGGGGCTCTCGCTCTCCGGCGGCCAGCGGCAGCGGCTCGCGCTCGCCCGCGCGGTCGCCGCCGACCCCGCCGTGCTCGTGCTCGACGATCCGCTCTCGGCCCTCGACGTCGAGACGGAGGCGCAGGTCGAGGACGCCCTGCGGCACATCCTCCAGCGCACGACGGCGCTCATCGTGGCCCATCGTCCGAGCACGGTGCAGCTCGCCGATCGCGTCGCGCTCATGCGCGACGGCCGCATCGTCGACGTCGGCACCCATTCGGAGCTGCTCGCGCGCAACGAGCACTACCGCTACGTGATCTCGAGCCTCGAGGAGGCCGAGCGCGACCGCCAGACCATCGCCGCCGTCACCGGCGCGATGGAGATCGTGGAGCTCGAGCAGCTCGCGCGCTCGAGCGCTGACGTCGAGGGCCTCTCGGGCCTCGACCGCGAGGCCAGCGCCGGTGCCCGGTCCGGGCACCGGGATCCCGAGTCCTCCGAGGAGGTGTCCCGATGACCGTGCAGGGCGTGCAGGGCGAAGACCGCACCGACTACACCAAGGCCGAGTCGAAGGCCATCCGCGCGCGCTCGCGCACGCTGCTCGGCGTGCTGCTGCGGCCGCACGTGGGCCGCATCGTGCTGACGCTGAGCTTCGTCGTCGTCGCGGCGGCCGCGAACATCGCGGGCCCGCTGCTGATCGCCTACGGCATCGACGTCGGCCTGCCGTCGGTCATGGAGCGCGCGGACTGGATGCCGCTGTGGACGGCGACGATCGTCTACATCGTCGCCGCGATCGCGACCGGCGTGCTCATGTACCTCTACACGGTCGGCATCGCCCGCATCAGCCAGACGGTGCTGTTCGACCTGCGCCGGCGGCTCTTCGACCACGCGCAGCGGCTCAGCCTCGAGTTCCACGAGTCCTACACCTCGGGCCGCATCATCGCGCGCCAGACGAGCGACCTCGAGTCGATCCGCGACCTGCTCGACCAGGGCCTCAACGAGCTCGTGCGCGGCGTGCTCGTGATGGGCTTCACGGCCGCCGCGATGACGTTCCTCGACCCGCTCTCGGGCCTCATCATCGGCATCGCGCTCATCCCCGCGATCCTGCTGACCCGCTGGTTCCAGGTGCGCTCGACGGTCCTGTTCCGCGAGACGCGCACGACGAGCGCGCGCATGATCGTGCACTTCGTCGAGACGATGACCGGCATCCGCGCCGTGAAGGCGTTCCGCAAGGAGCCCTCGAACCAGCGCGCGTTCGACGAGCGCGTCGACGACTACCGCGACGCGAACTACCGCACGATCAACATCTTCGGCATCTACGAGCCCGGGATCATGGTCATCGGCGCGATCACGATCGCGACGCTCGTGCTCGTCGGCGGCCTCCGCGTCGTCGAGGGGTCGATGCAGCTGGGGGCGCTGCTCGGCGTCGCGCTCTACGCGCGCAACTTCTTCCAGCCGATCCAGGGCATCGGCATGTTCTTCAACGGCTACCAGTCGGCCTCCGCCGCGCTCGAGAAGATCTCCGGGGTGCTCGAGGAGGAGCCGACGGTCAAGGAGCCCGCGGCGCCGAAGGCGCTGCCGGCCTCGCGCGGGCAGATCGACTTCGATGGCGTCACCTTCGCCTACGGGAACGGCAAGGTCGTGCTGCCCGACTTCGACCTGCACATCCCCTCCGGCCAGACGATCGCGCTCGTCGGCACGACGGGCGCCGGCAAGTCGACGCTCGCGAAGCTCGTCTCGCGCTTCTACGACCCCACGCGGGGCGCGGTCAGGCTCGACGGCGTCGACCTGCGCGAGCTCTCGAACGACGACCTGCGCCGCGCCGTGGTGATGGTGACGCAGGAGGCGTACCTCTTCTCGGGCACCGTCGCCGACAACATCGCGCTCGGCAAGCCCGGGGCGAGCGACGAGGAGATCGAGGCCGCTGCCCGCGCCGTGGGCGCGCACGAGTTCATCGAGGCGCTGCCCGACGGCTACGGCACCGACGTGAACAAGCGCGGCGGCCGCGTGAGCGCGGGGCAGCGGCAGCTGCTGTCGTTCGCCCGCGCGTTCCTCGCCGACCCGCGCGTGCTCATCCTCGACGAGGCGACCGCCTCGCTCGACATCCCCTCGGAGCGGCTCGTGCAGCAGGGGCTCACGACGCTGCTCGCCGACCGCACGGCGATCATCATCGCCCACCGGCTCTCGACCGTCGCGATCGCGGATCGGGTGCTCGTCATGGAGCACGGCCGCATCATCGAGGACGGCAGCCCCGACGAGCTCATCGCGCTCGGCGGCAAGTTCGCCTCGCTCCACCGGGCCTGGCGCGACTCGCTCGTGTGAGCAGCGGGCCCGCGTCCGAGCCGACCCGGGCTCGGGCGCGGCCCTCGAGCAGCGTGAGCGCAGCGAGCCCGCTGGGCCTCAGAGCGACTTGCGCCCGATGGACTCGCCGTACTCGTTCTCGCCGATGATCTCGAAGCCGACGGCGCGGAAGAAGTCGCCCGGTCCGAGCTCGTCCTCCTCCCAGACGGCGAAGATGCTCTCGAAGCCCAGCCGCTTGGCCTCGGCCGCGACCTGGTCGACCATGAAGGTGCCGACGCCCTTGCGCTGGGCCTCGCCCGCGACGTACATGCGCAGGATGCTGGCGCGGTACTCCTCGCGGTCGACCTCCGGGTCGAAGTTCGCCATGACGTAGGCGACCGGCTCGTCGCCGTCGAAGACCACCCGCTGCCACGCGCTCTGCGTGTTCACGAACTCCTCGAGGCGGGCGTTCGGCGCGAGGAAGGCCTCCTGGCCCCGCTTGAGCGTCATGCTGTTGGCCGCCACGACGTTGGCGGCCGACAGCTCTTCGAGGCGCAGCTTCTCCATGCGCTCACCGTACCAGCGCCCGTCGCGCTGCGCCGTGGACGCGGGCGGGGGTGCTCCGGTCACCCGATGGGGCTGATGCGGATGCGCGGCGCGAGCGCCGCGGGGTCGGCGATCGAGCCGGCCTGGGGCGCGAGCACGGCGGCGCTCGACCACGCGGTCGCGCGGGCGAGCTGCTCCTCGAGGGTCGCGCCCTCGGCGATCGCCTGGGCGAGGGCGGCGACGGCGGCGTCGCCCGCGCCGGTCGGGTTGCCGTCGAGGACGTGGTCGAGCCGCGCGTGCCACGCGCGGCCGTCCGGCAGGACGGCGAGCATGCCCTCGATGTCGAGCGAGGCGAAGACCGTGCCGGTGCCCTCGGCGGCGAGCTCGCGCGCGGCCTCGAGCGGGTCGGTGCCGCCCATCGCGTCGAAGAGCTCGTGCCGGTTGGGCTTGACGGCAGTGGCGCCCGCGCGCACCGCGTGCCGCAGCTGCTCGCCGCCGACGTCGACGATCGCCGGCCGGCCGGCGGCGACGGCGGCCTCGACGACGCTCGCGCAGAAGCCGAGCGGGGTGTCGGGCGGGAGGGAGCCGGAGGAGACGACGACGCGCGCGGCCGGTGCCTCGGCGCGCACGATGGCGAGCAGCCGCTGCCAGTCGTCGGGGTCGAGGGCCACGCCGCGCTCGTTGAGGTTGGTCGTGCCCGCGGGGGTGACGATCGCGGTCGTGCGGCGCGTGGGCGCGTCGACCTCGACGAGGCGGTGCGCGATGCCGGAGCGGTCGAGGTCGTGCACGAACAGCACGCGCACGGGGCCGCCCACCGGCGCGATGACGATCGCGGGCTCGCCGTGCTGGTGCAGCACGCGCGCGACGTTGACGCCCTTGCCGCCGGCGCGGGAGAGCCCGGTGGTGACGCGGTGGCTCGTGCCAGGCCGCAGCTCGTCCATCGTGTAGGTGATGTCGATCGCCGGGTTCGTCGTCACGCACAGGATGGGCGCGGGAGGAGGGGCCGGCGCGTCAGCGGCCGGTGCGACGCTGACGGCGCGGGCGGCGTCATCGGCGGTGGTCGCCATCCGGCCTCCTCGATGCGCGGCTCCCCGCGGGATTGATCGGCTCGATCATCCCACGCGGCGCGATGCGTCGACACGCCGGGCGCACTTGCTCGGTTCGAACGTATGTTCGAGAATGGGGAGATGACGATGGCATCGACGAGGCTCGAGCGCCGCACGGGAGAGGACCGCACGGCGACCGTGGAGGCACTGCGCGCTCGCTTGCGCGGCATGCAGCAGGCCGCGCCGCAGCACGTCGCGCCGACGCTCGACGATGCTGCGCCTGCAGGGCTCGACGAGGTCGTCCGACGGCTCCGCGCAGGCAGGGCCCACAGCATCGAGTCGCGCAGCCTCGCGCTCGTCTGCATGGGCGCCGCCATGCCGTCCGGCGCATGGGGCGCGATCGTCGGCATGCCCGATCTCGGCATCGAGGCGGCGCGCGACCTCGGCGTGCCCATCGAGCGCGTCGCGCTCGTGCCGCATCCGGGTCGAGCGTGGTTCGACGTCGTCGCGAGCCTCGCCGAGGCGATGCCGGTCGTGCTCGCGGCCTCTCCCGGCCGCGTGACGCCGACCGAGGCCGCGCGGCTCGTCGCCCGGCTGCGGCAGGCGTCCTCGACGCTGCTGGTCGCCGGCCCGTGGCCGAATGCCGCGACCGTCGTGCGCAGCGTGCGCGCCGAGTGGCAGGGCCTCGCCGACGGCGACGGCAGGATCGCCGGCGGCACGCTCCTCGTCGAGGCCGCCTCGGGCGGCGCACCGAGCGTCGCGCGCATCCCGATCGGGGGCGACGGGCCCGCCGTCGCGCCCGAGCACGGCCAGGAGCTGCTGCACCAGCCCGCGGCCTAGCCGGTACGAGCGACCCACGTCTGCTGGGAAAGCCCTGTGACCCGTTGTCAGCCCCGCGCGCTCGGCGTACCGTGGCCCGCACACCCGCGCAGCATGACGTCGGAGGCGCTCCATGGAGGAGACGGCAGCGAACACGCAGCCTCGCCTGCTGCGCCTCGCGCTCGCGACCGGCGCCGCCGCGGTCGGTGTCGTCGCACTCTCCCTCCTCGCGGGTGGATCGCCGGCGACCGCCGCCCACGATGACGATGGGTCCGGGGTGCTCGGCGGCCTCGTGCAGGAGGTCGGCACGACGGTCGATGCGGTGACCGAGCCCGTCGCGCAGCTCGCCGAGCCGGTCGCGCAGCTCGCCGAGCCGGTCGCGCAGCTCGCCGAGCCCGTCGCGCAGCTCGCCGAGCCCGTCACCGCGCCCGTCCGCGACGCCGTCCCGCGCGTCACCTCCGCTGTCGCGCAGCCGATCACCGCGGTCGTGCGGCCGGTCGCTGCCGTCGTGCAGCCGGTGACCGCACCGCTCGAGCCCGTGACCGCGCCGGTCGAGGCGATCGTCGACCACGTCGTCGACGAGGTGGTGCGGCCCGTCATCGACACGGTCGACGACACCGCCGGGGTGGTCCCCGGCGTCGAGGACCTGCTGGGCGACGACCCGATCCGGGGTGCCGTCGACCCCGTCCTCGATGTCGTCGACGGTGCGGTGGAGCACGTCGTGCCCGGCGCCGGAGCCGGGGTCGACGGCCCCGGGGTCCTCCCGGACGACTCCGAGCCGCGTCCCGTCCCGGCGCCCGTGGCGCCCGGCGCGGGCGACGCGCCGCTGGTGCCCACCCTGCCCGGCACGCCGCCGACGTCGATCGACGCGAGCGGCGACGACGCATCCGCACCAGCGAGCTCTGGCGCGCCTGCCGACTCGCGCTCGGCCGACCCCGCGGAACCGCTGGCGCTCGTCGCTGCAGCGATCGCTGCCGCGCAGCAGCCGGCAGCCGCATCGCCCGCCGCAGGCATCGGCGCCGATCCGCTCGTCGTGTTCGCGCCCGGCGAGCGCGCGACGCCCGTCGAGCCGACCTCGCCCGCGACCGCGCCGGCCGCGCCGAGCGGCGCCAGCGGCTCTGCGGGAGGCGCGGCATCGGCCGTCGCAGACACGCACGCCCACCTGCTGCCCGCGTTCGCGGGCGGTCAGCTCGGCGCGATCGAGCACGATCGCGTCCCCTCCTCCATCGTCGAGGAGCACACCGCCAGCCCTGACTGAGCGATCCGAGGCCGCGCGAGCGCGCGGCACGCAGCCGTCCCGGAGCGGGACGGCGGATCACTCGACAGGGAAGGCAGAGCGATGAGAAAGCTCATTGGGCGAGCGCTGTGCACAGCAGCGGTCGCGGGCGGCCTGTGGGCCGCAGGCACTGGCATCGCCAGTGCGGCAGAGACGGACGGCGCCGGCGGCGTCGGTTCGGGAACGCAAGTGGTGGTGGACGTGGTGGCGCCGGTCACCGTCGGTGGGAACGCGGTGAGCGTGCTGGGAGATGCGTCGAGCGACGATTCGACGGTCGTCTCGAGCTCCGGCGGTTCCGGCGGCCACGGCTCAGGCGGCGATCACGCGTCGACGTCTGGGGATGGCAGCATCCTGGGCGGCACGCAGGTGATCACGGATGTCGTGGCTCCGGTGACCGTCGGCGGCAATGCGGTCTCGGTGGGCGGTGATGCGTCGAGCGAGGACTCGACGGTCGTCTCCAGCACCGGGTCCGGCGGTTCCGGCGACTACGGTTCGGGCGGCGATCACGCGTCGACGTCTGGGGATGGCAGCATCCTCGGCGGCACGCAGGTGATCGCCGATGTCGAAGCACCGGTGACGGTCGGTGGGAACGCGGTGAGCGTGCTGGGTGACGCGTCGAGCGAGGATTCGACGGTCGTCTCGAGCAGCGGCTCCGGCGGTTCCGGCGACTACGGCTCGGGCGGTTCGGGCGGCGATCACGCGTCGACGTCTGGGGATGGCAGCATCCTCGGTGGCACGCAGGTGATCACCGAGGTCGTGGCGCCGGTGACGGTCGGTGGGAACGCGATCGCGGTGGGCGGCGACGCGTCGAGCGAGGACTCGACCGTCGTCTCGAGCACCGGTTCGCACGGCTCGGGTGACCACGCGTCGACGTCGGGGGATGGCAGCATCCTGGGCGGCACGCAGGTGATCACGGATGTCGTCGCGCCGGTGACGGTCGGCGGCAACGCGATCGCGGTGCTGGGGGATGCGTGGAGCAAGGACTCGACGGTCGTCTCGAGCACTGGTTCGCACGGCTCCGGCGGTGACTACGGGTCGGGCGGCTCCGGCGGTGACCACGCGTCGACGTCGGGCGATGGCAGCATCCTCGGCGGCACGCAGGTGATCACGGATGTCGTGGCTCCGGTGACGGTCGGTGGGAACGCGATCGCGGTGCTGGGCGACGCGTCGAGCGAGGACTCGACGGTCGTCTCGAGCACTGGTTCGCACGGCTCCGGCGGTGACTACGGGTCGGGCGGCTCCGGCGGTGACCACGCGTCGACGTCGGGCGATGGCAGCATCCTCGGTGGCGCGCAGGTGATCACGGACATCGTGGCGCCGGTGACGGTCGGCGGCAACGCGATCGCGGTGCTGGGGGATGCGTGGAGCAAGGATTCGACGGTCGTCTCGAGTACCGGTTCGCATGGCTCCGGTGGCGGTGACCACGCGTCGACGTCTGGCGATGGCAGCATCCTCGGCGGCACGCAGGTCATCACGGATGTCGTGGCGCCGGTGACGGTCGGCGGCAACGCGATCGCGGTGCTGGGCGACGCGTCGAGCGAAGGCTCGACTGTCGTCTCGAGCACCGGCTCCGGTGGTGGCGGTGACTCCGCGTCGACGTCGGGCGATGGCAGCATCCTCGGCGGCACGCAGGTCATCACGGATGTCGTGGCGCCGGTGACGGTCGGCGGCAACGCGATCGCGGTGCTGGGCGACGCGTCGAGCGAAGGCTCGACGGTCGTCTCGAGCA
>JAPSIA010000018.1:0-17673 GCA_031179215.1 Agrococcus sp. | reverse complement strand
GGCGATGGCAGCATCCTCGGCGGCACGCAGGTCATCACGGATGTCGTGGCGCCGGTGACGGTCGGCGGCAACGCGATCGCGGTGCTGGGCGACGCGTCGAGCGAAGGCTCGACGGTCGTCTCGAGCACGGGCTCCGGTGGTGGCGGTGACACCGCGTCGACGTCGGGCGATGGCAGCATCCTCGGCGGCACGCAGGTGATCACGGACATCCTCGCGCCCGTGACGATCGGTTGCAACGCGATCGGTGTGCTGGGCGATGCGTCGACGAGCGGTTGCACGGTCGTCAACGCGCCGGGTGAGCCTGGTGAGCCTGGTGAGCCTGGTGAGCCTGGTGAGCCTGGTGAGCCTGGCGAGCCCGGTACTCCCGGTGAGCCTGGCGAGCCCGGTACCCCCGGTGAGCCTGGCGAGCCCGGCACCCCCGGTGAGCCTGGCGAGCCCGGTACCCCCGGCGAGCCCGGTACCCCCGGCGAGCCCGGTACCCCCGGCGAGCCCGGTGCGCCTGGTGAGCCCGGGGCCCCTGGAGCTCCTGGTGAGCCCGGCACCCCTGGAGCGCCGGGTGAGCCCGGTACCCCTGGAGCGCCGGGTGCGGACGGCAAGGGCGACACCCCGGGCGGTGTCCTCCCGGGTGAGGGCCCGAGCGGTGTCCTCCCGGCCGAGGGCCCGGCCGAGGGCGACATCGATGGGCGCTCGAGCATGCCGCTGAACGATGCCGCCGGCGACCTGGCAGAGACGGGTCTCGACGACTTCGACGTGCTGCCGCTCGCGCTCGTGCTCGTGGCGCTCGGCCTCCTGGTGGTGGTCGGGGTGCGCCGCGTGCGCGCGAAGCGGTGAGCGTGCGAGGTGCGGGGCGCGTGCTGCGCGTCCCGCACCTCCGCATGCCCGGATCCTTCGCGCCCGAGGGTCGATCCTGCCCCGGTCGCGACACACCGCATCCACTTGCCTTTGTTCGAACGTGTGTTCGATCATGGATGCATGACCACGATCGAGAGCGGCCCTGCGGCGCAGGTGACGCCGCCGAGCCCGCGGCCGCGGGAGACGCGCATCGGCGTGCTCCGCGTGCCCGATTGGCCGGTCGTCGTGGCGCGGCAGACGGGAGCGCTCCCCGCGGGCGGCGAGCAGGGCTCGCCGGGCGCGGTCGTGCACGCGCTGCGCGTCGTCGCGTGCGATGCGGGGGCGCGCGCCGATGGTGTGCGGGTCGGCATGCGGGTGCGCGACGCGCAGTCCGCGTCGCCCATGCTCGCGCTCGCGCCCTCCGATCCCGTGGGCGAGGCGCTCGCGTTCGAGCACGTCGTGCGCGCGGTGCTCGCGGTGGTGCCGGCGGCGCAGCCCATCGGAGACGGGGCGCTCGCGTTCCGGATGCGCGGGGCGAGCAGGTTCTACGGCTCTGAGTCGCGAGCGCTCGAAGCGGTGCGGGATGCGCTGGCGCAGCTGGGGCTCACGGCGGCGTTCGGGGTCGCCGACGACCGCTTCTCCGCCGAGCTCGCGGCCACCGGCGGGGAGCCCGGCGGCGCGACGATCGTGCCGGCGGGCCGCAGCCGCGAGTTCCTCGGCTCGCTGCCGGTCGGCGTGCTGGGTGACGACGAGCTGCCGAGCATGCTGCATCGGCTCGGCGTGCACACGCTCGGCGGCTTCGCGCGGCTGCCCGACGACAGCGTCCGCGACCGCTTCGGGCCCGCTGGCCTCATCGCGCTCGCTCGCGCGCGCGGGCTCGACGATCGCCGCGTCGACGACGCCGGGGTGGGGGAGGAGCGGGCGCTGCGGCTCGTGTTCGAGCCCGGGCTCGAGGGCGTGGCGGAGCTCGCGCTCGCGGTGCGCGAGCCCGTCGAGCGCTTCGTGCGGCAGCTGGCCGAGCAGCGGCTCGTGTGCAGCGAGATCCGCATCGTCCTGCGCGGCGAGGAGGGCCGCGTGAGCGAGCGGCTCTGGCGCCAGCCCGGCTTCCTGCGCGCCGGCGACATCGTCGATCGGATGCGCTGGCAGCTGAGCGAGAGCAGCCTCGGCTCCGCACTCGTCGAGGTGCAGGCGCTGCCCGAGCGGCTCGACGCCGATACCGAGCACATGCCGGGCCTGTGGGGCGGCGGCGACATCGACGACCGCACGAAGCGCGCGCTCGAGCGGCTGCAGAGCATGCTCGGCCGCGAGGCCGTGCTCACCGCCGCCGCCGGTGGCGGCCGCCTGCTCGCCGAGCGCGGCGTGCTCACGCCGTGGGGCGACGCGGCGCCGCCGCAGCCGGCGGGCCCGTGGCCGGGCGCGCTGCCGGCGCCGCGACCGACGGTCGTGTTCCGCCCGCCGCTGCCCGTGCGGCTCACCGACGCCGACGGCGCCACGATCGACGCCGCCGCGCTCGACGTGCGCGACGCATCCCCCGCCGTCTTCTCTCCACCCGCTGCTGCCCGCCGCCGCGTCGTCGCGTGGGCGGGGCCCTGGCCGATCCGGCGGCGCGAGCTCGGCGATGTCGTGCATCGCGTGCAGCTGCTCGACGGCGAGGGCGAGGCGTGGGTGCTGCTGCAGGCAGACGGCGCGTGGCTCGCGGAGGGCCGCTATGCGTGACAGCGCTCAAGGCGGAGGCCCTTTCGGGCCTCCGCGCGTCGTCAGCGCCGGGCCCGTCCCGGGCCCGGTCACCGCAGCGATTGGCCCTTTCGGGCCTCCGCGCGCTGGCAGCGTCGTCCGTCGGCTTGGCCTGTGGCTGCGCGACCAGATCATCCGGTCGCGCAACCAGGGAACCG
Organism: Agrococcus sp.; assembly: GCA_031179215.1. GTDB lineage: Bacteria > Actinomycetota > Actinomycetes > Actinomycetales > Microbacteriaceae > Agrococcus. The sequence continues at coordinate 14,950 of JAPSIA010000018.1, read as the reverse complement.
GCTGACGAACGCGGCGCAGGAGCACGAGCCGCGAGCACGAACGAGCGCTAGCGGCGACGAGCGCAGAGAGGAGGGAGCGCGATGGGCTGGAACAACCCGTCGATGCCGTGGCGCGAGCTCGAGGGCATCCTCAGCGACCGTGACGCCGGCGCCGGCAAGGCCGCAGGGCACGCCGAGCTCGACGAGGCGCGCCGGCCGCGGGTGCGCGTGCCGGCCCGCGACGCGGTCGTGCCCTACGCCGAGCTGCACGCGCACTCGCACTACTCCTTCCTCGACGGCGCCTCGAGCCCGGCCGAGCTCGTCAACGAGGCGCGCAGGCTCGGGCTCGAGGCGCTCGCGCTCGTCGACCACGACGGCCTCTACGGCGCGGTGCGGTTCGCCGAGGCGGCTGCCGAGGCGCAGCTGCCGACCGTGTTCGGCACCGAGTTCTCGCTCGGCCTCGAGTCGCCGCAGCAGGGCATCCCCGATCCCGACGGCAGCCACCTCGTGGCGCTCGTGGCGGGGCCGACCGGCTACGCCGCGCTCGCCTCTGCGCTCACTGACGGCTACCTCACGAGCGACATCCACGGGCCGGGGGAGAAGGGGCGGCCCGTGTTCGAGCTCGAGCGGCTCGCCGAGGCCGCTCGCGGCGAGTGGATGATCCTCTCCGGCTGCCGCAAGGGCACCGTGCGCCGAGCGCTCGACCGATTCGGCGCGAACCACGAGGGGGCGGATGCTGCCGGGCACGAGCTCGATCGCCTCATGTCGCTCTTCGGCCGCGACCGCGTCGTGGTGGAGCTGAGCGACATCGGCGACCCGCGCGACTTCGAGCGCAACCGCGTGCTCGCGGAGCTCGCCGAGCGCCGCCGCCTGCCCGTGATCGCGACGACGAACGCGCACATCGCGAGCCCTGCGAAGCAGCGGCTCGGCGACGCGGTCGCGGCGGTGCGCGCGCGCCGCTCGATCGACGAGCTCGACGCGTGGCTGCCCGCGGGCGGCGTGCCGTCGCTGCGCTCGGGCGCCGTCATGGCGCGCCGCTTCCGCGCCTTCCCCGGCGCGATCGACACCGCCGCCGCGCTCGGCCGCGAGCTCGCCTTCGACCTCCGCGCCGCCTCGCCGAAGCTGCCGAAGACCGAGGTGCCCGAGGGCCACACGCCCATGAGCTGGCTGCGGGCGCTCGTCGCCGAGCGGCTGCCGCGCGTCTACGACACGGGCCCCGACGGGCGCCCGAGCGCCGAGGTCGCCGCGCGCCTCGAGCACGAGCTGCGCCTCATCGAGCAGAAGGACTTCGCCGGCTACTTCCTCATCGTGTTCGAGATCGCCGCCTTCGCGCACGAGCACGGCATCCTGTGCCAGGGTCGCGGCAGCGCGGTCGCGAGCGCCGTCTGCTTCATCCTCGGCATCACGGCCGTCGACCCCATCCGCTACCGCCTGCCCTTCGAGCGCTTCATCTCGATGATGCGCGAGGAGGAGCCCGACATCGACATCGACTTCGACGCCGGGCGCCGCGAGGAGGTCATCCAGCACGTCTACGAGCGCTACGGCCGCCGCAACGCCGCGCAGGTCGCCAACGTCATCACCTACCGCCCCAAGTCGGCCGTGCGCGATGCGGCGAAGGCGCTCGGTTACGCGGTCGGGCAGCAGAACGCGTGGTCGAAGTCGGTCGAGTCGCACTCGCGCGTCGACGACGGCTCGATCCCCGAGCAGGTGGCGCTGCTCGCCGGGGAGTTCCTGCACGCCCCGCGCCACCTCGGCATCCACTCGGGCGGCATGGTGCTCACCGAGCAGCCGGTCGGCACCGTCTGCCCCATCGAGCCCGCGCGCATGCCGGGCCGCACCGTGCTGCAGTGGGACAAGGACGACTGCGAGTGGATGGGCCTCGTGAAGTTCGACCTGCTGGGCCTCGGCATGCTCGGCGCGATGGCGCACACGATGGCGCTCGTGGCCGAGCACACCGGCGAGTCGTGGACGCTCGCGACGGTCCCCGCCGAGGAGGCGGGCGTGTTCGACATGCTGTGCGAGGGGGATGCCATCGGCGTCTTCCAGGTCGAGTCGCGCGCGCAGCTCGCGACGCTCCCGCGGCTCAAGCCGCGCTGCTTCTACGACCTCGTGATCGAGATCGCGCTCATCCGCCCCGGCCCGATCCAGGGCGACGCCGTGCATCCGTACCTCCGCAGGCGCAGCGGGCAGGAGCCCGTGAGCTTCGCCCACCCGCTGCTCGAGCCCGTGCTCGAGCGCACGCTCGGCGTGCCGCTGTTCCAGGAGCAGCTCATGCAGATGTCGGTCGCGGTCGGGGGCTTCGACGCGGGCGAGGCCGACCAGCTGCGGCGCGCGATCGGCTCGAAGCGCTCGAAGGAGCGGATCGAGGCGCTGAAGGTTAAGCTCTTCGCCGGCATGGCGGCCAACGGCATCGACGAGCAGACCGGCGAGTCGATCTACCGCAAGATCGAGGCCTTCGCGGGCTTCGGCTTCGCCGAATCGCACTCGCTCGCCTTCGCCAAGCTCGTCTACGCCTCCTCGTGGCTCAAGCTCCACTACCCCGCGGCGTTCCTCGCGGGACTGCTGCGCAGCCAGCCCATGGGGTTCTGGTCGCCGCAGACGCTCGTGGCGGATGCGACGAGGCACGGCGTCGAGACCCTCCGCCCCGACGTCGCGCACTCGGGCGTCGAGGCGGGCCTCGAGCAGATCGGGGAGCGCTCGGGCGGCGACGACGCGTGCCTCGCGCGCGAGCAGCCGCCGGTGCCGCCCGTCGCGAGCGAGTCGCTCGCCGCGCGCGACCGGCACCGGCGCGACGCGGGGCTCGCGGTGCGGATGGGCCTGTCGAGCGTGACGGGGATCGGCACGGCGGCGGCCGAGCGGATCGTCGCGGCGCGCGAGGCTCGGCCGCTGCGCGACATCCACGACCTCGCGCGGCGCGCCGACCTCGATCGCGGCGAGCTCGAGGCGCTCGCGACCGCCGGCGCGCTCGACGCGCTCGGGGTGAGCCGTCGCGAGGGGCTGTGGCTCGCCGGGCCCGCCTCAGCGGAGCGCGAGGATCAGCTCGAGGGCTCGCAGCTGACCCTGCAGCCGCCGCTGCTGCCGATGCTCTCGGCCGAGGAGCAGGTGGCGCTCGACATCTGGGCGACGGGCGTCGCCACCGACGATCATCCCGTGCGGCACGCGCGCGCCATGCTCGAGGCGCGCGGCGTGCTGCCGATCGCCGCGCTCGCTGAGGCGGAGCCGGGACGGCGCGTGCACGCGGCAGGCATCGTCACGCACCGGCAGCGGCCCCGCACGGCGCAGGGCGTCACCTTCATGAACATCGAGGACGAGACGGGCATGCTCAACGTGATCGTCTCGAAGGGGCTGTGGCTCAATCAGCGGCAGGTGGCGCGGCACTCGCCGGCGCTCATCATCCGCGGCATCCTCCAGCGCACGCAGGAGGGCGTCATGGCGCTGCTGGCCGATCGGCTCGAGCGCTTCGACGTGCCGACGCGCGGCGCGCGCGACTTCCACTAGCGCGGTCGACCGCGAGGCCGGGGAGCGTGGCTGGCCGCGGGGCCGGGAGCGTGGCTGGCGCGAGGCCGTGGGAGGGCGGCCGGCGCGCGAAGCCGAGAGAGAGCGGCGGGGGCGCGAAGTCGGGAGAGAGCGGCCGGGTCGTGGGGCCGGGAGAGCGGCCGGGCCGTGGGCCGGGGAGGGCGGCTGGGACGCGAGCCGGGGGAGCGTGGCCGGGCCGGGTGCCCGGAGCGGTGCTCGCTCAGCGCGCACATGGCCGCGCATGCCGCTCGTGCCGCCGCTGAGCGACCGCTCCTCCGGGACCGGGAAGGGTGGCTGGCCGAGGGGTCGGGAAGGGGTGGGCGGCCGCGGGGTTGGGAGCGTGGCTGGCGCGGGGCCGGACCGGGTGCCCGGAGCGGTGGTCGCTCAGCGCGCACATGGCTGCGCATCGCGCTCGTGCTGCCGCTGAGCGACCGCTCCTCCGGGACCGCGCGCTCCTCCGGGACCGGGCGCTCCTCCGGGACCGGGCGCTCCTCCGGGACCGGGCGCTCCTCCGGGGCCGGGCGCTCCTCCGGGGCCGGGCGCTCGCCCGGTCAGCTGGCCTCGTGCAGCGCGACGCCGTCGCGCCAGACTGCCGCGACCTCGAGCGCGCCGTCGAGCGCGACGAGATCGGCGGGCGCGTCCACGCGGATGCGCCCGAGGTCGGGTCTGCCCGCAGCATCCGCCGGCACGGCGGAGGCCGCTGCGAGCGCCGCCTCGAGCGGAGCGCCCGCCTCGACGGCGACCCGGATCGCCCGGTCGAGCGTGAGCGTCGAGCCGGCGATCGCGCCGCCGTCGGCGAGCCGGGGCAGCCCGCGGTCGACGCGCACGTCGAGCGCGCCGATGCGGTAGTCGCCGTCGGGCATGCCTGCTGCAGCCATCGCGTCGGTGATGAGCGCGACGCGACCCGGCGCCGCGCGCAGCAGCAGCGCGAGCACCTCGAGGGCGACGTGCTCGCCGTCGGCGATCGCCTCGAGCGTCACGCGCTCGTCGAGCAGGGCCGCGGGCAGCGGGCCCGGGGCGCGGTGGTGCATGGGCGGCATGCCGTTGCACGCGTGCGTCAGCAGCGTCGCGCCCGCGTCGAAGGCGGCGCGCGCCGCGGCCGCGTCGGCGCTCGTGTGGCCGACGGCGACGCGCACCCCGGCCTGGACGAGGCGGGCGATCGCGTCGAGCGCGCCGGCGAGCTCCGGCGCGAGCGTCACCTGCAGCAGTCGCCCCTCGCCCGCCTCGAGCAGCCGCTCGACCGCCTCGGGCGTCGGCGCGCGCAGCGCCGCGGGGTCGTGGGCCCCGCGGTGGCTGTCGGCGAGGAACGGCCCCTCGAGGTGGATGCCGAGCAGCGCCGCATCGCTCGCGCAGCGGCGCGCGGCGGCGGCCACTCGCGGCACGAGCTCGTCGACGCTCGCGCTGACGAGCGAGACGGCCTGCCGCGTCGTGCCGTGCGCGGCGTGGAAGCCGAGGATGCGATCCCACTCGGGAGCGTCGTCGTCGAAGGCCGAGCCGAGCGCGCCGTGGCAGTGCAGGTCGACGAAGCCCGGCACGAGCGTCGCCTCCGGCAGCAGGCGATCGGGGCTCCGCGGCGGCGTGCCGCGCCCGATCGCCGCGATGCGGCCGCCCTCGCACGCGATCCACGCGTCGGGCACGAGCTCGCCGTCGACGAGCGCTCGGCCGGCCGCGAGCAGCAGGCTGGTCTCCCTCACGCCGTCAGCCTACGGCGCGCTCGGGGCAGGGTCGCGAGACCCTGCCCCGAGCGCGCGAGCGGCGTGCGCGGCGTCAGCGGCGCTGGCCGCGGCGCTCGCCGGAGTCGCCGTTGCCGTTCCCCTGACCGTTGCCGTTCCCCTGACCGCTGCCGTTCCCCTGACCGTTGCCGTTGCCGTCGCCGGCACCGCCCCCGTTGCCCTGACCGTTGCCGGTGCAGAAGCCCCTGCCCGGGTGGTCGTCGCCGTGCACGGGGTGCTCGTCGCCGAAGACGGGGTGCGCGCACTCGGGCTCGGCCGCCGGGAAGGCGATGCCGATCACGACGGCGTCGTGGTCGCTCGCGCGGTACGGGTCGGGCGCGAACAGCGCGTCCTGCGCATCCTGCTTGAACGCCATCGAGTAGTCGATCAGGCTCGTCTCGTCGGCGTTCGCGTGCCAGGCGGCGGCACCGACGACGCTCGGCAGCAGCTCGGTGTCCGCGAGGCCGTAGTCGAGGTAGCCGAGCATGCCGTCGAAGACGTAGGTGTACGCCTCCTCGCCCTCGAAGCGCTCCAGCAGATCGGCCCAGCCCCCGCCCTCGAGCGTCGTGATCGGGTCCTCGTGGTCGTAGGCGTTGAGGTCGCCGATGATGAGCGAGCCGTCGGCCTCGACGCCCGTGGGGTCGCCGGCCATCCAGTCGGCGAGCGCCGCCGCGGCAGCGGTGCGCACCGCGTTGCAGTTGCCCTGCTCGGGCTCGCCCGTGTCGCCCTCGCACGCCGAGCCCTTCGACTTCAGGTGGTTGACGGCGACGGTGAGGATGCGGTCGGTCGCGAGGTCGCGGAACGACTGCGCGAGCGCGGGCCGGTTGAGCGACGTGTCGAAGCGCGGGTCGACGCTCGAGTCGAGCACCGCGTGCGCCCCGACCGGGGCCACGAGCGCCGGCTGGTAGATGATCGCGGTCGTGATCGCGTCGGTGCCGAGCGAGCCCGTCTGGATGCCTGCCCAGCGAGCGCTGCCTGCCGCCTCGTTGAGCGCTGCGACGAGCGTGTCGAGCGCGCCGCCGTCGTTGTTCTCGATCTCGAGCAGGCCGACGATCGCCGAGTCGAGCTCGTCGATCGCGGCGACGATCTTCGCCTCCTGGCGCTCGAACTCCGCGGCCGTGGCAGCGCCGCGGCTGCCGAGCGTCGTGAAGTAGTTCAGCACGTTGAACGACGCGACCTCGAGCGTCGCGCCCTCGATGTTCGGTGCCGCGGGCCGCGAGTTGGCCTCGGCGAAGCTGCCCGCCTCGGTGGGCTGCAGGCGCCACAGGCCGAAGCGGTAGTCGAGCACGCCCGTGATGCCCGTGATCGTGTCGCCGCCGCGGAAGTCGTTCGCGAGCGTGAACTCCTCGAGGTTGCCCGGGTGGATGGCCGGGTCGGGGTTCTGCGTCGAGCGACCGTCGTCGATCGTGATGCGGTTCGCCTCGTTGGCGGCGCGCACCGCGGCCGCCTCCTCGGAGCCCGGCGCGGCCACGGCCGTCGGCTGCATCTGCCGCTCGGTGCCGACGACGACCTCGCCGTAGCGGCCGTAGTCGTAGTACTCGAGGATCGCGAGCGTCTGCGGGAGGGTGACGAGCATGCTCTCGTGCGCCTCCTCGTCGGCGATCGGCAGCTCGAGCGCGGCCGGCGCCGGCAGCGAGCCGGTGCCGCACTCGAGGAGCGAGGCGTTCGCGAGCTGCGTCATGCCCTGGTACTCGGTCGCGGTGCCCGTCACCTGCACGCGGTCGCCCTCGGCGACATCCGTCGCGCCGGGCGCGTAGACGAAGATGCCGTCGCTCGTGGCGGCGTCGCCGTCGCCGGCGTCCTGCAGCGTGAAGCCGTTGAAGCCGCCCGACTGCCAGTCGCCGACCACGACGCCCTCGACGGTGACGGACTGGCCGCTCACCGGCGTGCTCTCGCCCGCGCCCTGCACGGCGCCGATCGCCACGACGGCGTCGGAGCCGCACGTCGCCTCCGCGGGAGGCTCCTCGACCTCGGCGACGGCGTTGGGCTCGCCGGGCGTGTTCCACGCCTCGCCGGGTGCGGGCGTCGCGGTGAAGCCCGCGAGCCCCGCTCCGTTGTAGGCGTTGCGCACCCAGTCGGAGGGCGCATCCGTGTCGACGCCGTCGGGCACGCGGCTCGCGCCGCCGGGCTCGAACTCGCCGCCGTCGAAGGCCGCGTCGAGGCGCGTGCCCCACGCGAGATCCTCGGCGCCGCCGTCGTGGATGCCGACGGCGTCGACGACGGTGAAGCCGACGCCGGCGTCGATCGCGCCGTCGAGGTCGGCGTCGACCTGCTGGCCGACCCGCGCGGTGCCCTCGACGAGCAGGATCGAGACCGAGCCGTTCTGGATGCCGTTGGCGGGGTAGGTGAGGACGCCGAAGCCGTCGGCGTCGAGCGCGGGCGCGGCGTGCGCCTGCAGCACGCGGCCGACCTGGTCGTGCGGGTTGTCGCCCTTGATGACGAGCAGCGAGTGCCCGCTGAGGTCGGTGCCGGCCGCCGCGTGCACCTCCACGTACTCGAAGCCCGTGTCGGTGCCGGTGACATCGGCGGAGAACTCGTTGATGACGGGATGCTCGGCTGCGAAGGCCGGGGCAGCCACGAGGCCCGAGAGGGCGAGCGCGGCGACCGTTCCGGTGCCGAGCAGGGTGCGTGCGCGCATGGATCCACTCCATCGAGGTGCAGGGTCGCCCCCGACGCTAGTGCCGGCGAGCGCCCGCGCGCACCCCCTCGAGGTGAACATCCGGTGACAGCCGCGGGCTCCGCGGCGACGCGTCAGCGGAAGATGATCGTGCGCTGCCCGTCGAGCAGCACACGGTCCTCGGCGAACCACTGGACCGCGCGCGAGAGCGTGCGCGACTCCTCGTCCTGCCCGATCGCGACGAGCTGCTGGGGGGAGTGGGCGTGGTCGACGCGCACGACGTTCTGCTCGATGATCGGGCCCTCGTCGAGGTCGCTCGTGACGAAGTGGGCGGTGGCCCCGATGAGCTTGACGCCCCGCGCGTGCGCCTGCCGGTACGGGTTCGCTCCCTTGAACCCCGGCAGGAAGGAGTGGTGGATGTTGATGAGCCTGCCCTCGAGCGCGCTGCACAGCTCGGGCGAGAGGATCTGCATGTAGCGCGCGAGCACGACGAGCTCGATCCCCTCCGCCTCCACGACCTCGAGGATGCGCCGCTCGAACGCCGCCTTCGTCGCCGCGTCGACGACGGGCGCGTGCTCGAACGGCACGTCGTAGAACGCCGCGAGCGAGCCGAGGTCGGGGTGGTTCGACATCACGAGGGGGATCTCGACCGAGAGCTGGCCCGCGCGCTGCCGGAACAGCATGTCGTTGAGGCAGTGCGCCGCCTTCGAGACGAGCACGAGCGTCTTGAGCGGGCGGCCGACGTCGTCGAGCTGCCACTGCATGCCGTACCGCTCGATGACGGGCGCGAGGCGCGCCTCGAAGTCGGCGCGGTCGGCGCTCGCCTCGACCTGCAGCCGCATGAAGAAGCGGTCGGTGTCGGCGGAGGAGAACTGCTGCGACTCGGTGATGTTGCCGCCGCAGTCGACGATGGCCCCGGAGATGGCGTGCACGATGCCCGGCCGGTCGTCGCAGACGAACGACAGGATCCAGTGGTTGCTCATTCGACCGATTCTACGGGCGTCGCGCCGCCCGGGAGCGGCCGCGACGGCGAGCGCCGCGTAGGCTCGACGACCGTGCACGAGCAGTCGACGAGCGAGGCCCAGCAGTCGAAGGCCTTCCCCGTCGTGCCGCTGCTCGTGCTCGCGCTGTCGATCTTCGTCAACATCTCGATCGAGATGCTGCCGATGGGCCTCGTGCTGCCCATGAGCCGCGACCTCGGCGTCTCCGAGAGCGCGATCGGGCTGCTCGTGTCGGTGTTCGCGTTCACCGTCGTCGTCTCGTCGACCACCCTCATCCGCCTGACGCGGCGCGTGCCGCGGCACGCGCTCGTGGTCGCGGTGCTGCTCATCTTCACCGCCTCGTGCCTCGCGACGGCGATCGTGCCGACGTACGAGTGGATCGTCGCGATGCGCATCGTGGGCGGCCTCGCGCACGGCGTCTTCTGGACGGTCGTCGGCGCGTACGCCGCCTACCTCGTGCCGCCCGAGCGGCTCGGGCGCGCCGTCGCCATCACGAGCGCGGGCGGCTCCCTCGCCTTCGTGCTCGGCCTGCCGCTGTCGACCCTGCTCGGCCAAGCGGTCGGATGGCGCTGGGCCTTCGCCGTCTTCGGGGTCGCGTGCCTGCTCGCGGCGCTCGCGGTGTGGCGGCTGCTGCCGCCCGTCGACCACTTGAAGGACGTCGCGACGACCGAGACGGGATCGCTCGCGGTGCCGGTCGACCACCCGCGCGTGTCGATGCGCGGCATGGTGGTCGCGGTCGTCTCCACCACGCTCGCGATGACGGGGCAGTACGCCTTCTACACGTTCATCGCGCCGTTCCTCGTGCAGCACGCGCAGCTGCCGGAGGCGTGGCTGAGCCCCGCGCTGCTCGCCTACGGGATCATGGGCGCCGTCGCGGTGCTGCTGCTCACCATCTGGCTCGGCGGGCGCCCGCTCGCAGGCGTCGTCGCGTGCATGGTCGTGATGCTCGTGACGATGGTGGTGCTCGCCGTCTCGACCGTGCTGCCGCTGACCTTCGCCGCCGTGCTCGTGTGGGGGCTCGCGATGGGCGCGCTGCCGCCGCTGCTGCAGACCCGGCTGCTCGAGGCGACGCCCGAGCGACTGCTGCAGCCGGCGATGGCCTGGTACACGACGGGCTTCAACACCGGCATCGGCGGCGGCGCGCTGCTGGGCGCCCTCGCGTTCGAGGCGTGGGGGCCAGGCTCGCTGCCGTGGGTGCTCTTCGTGGGCATCGCCGTGAGCCTCGTGCTCATCGCGCTCAGCCGGGCGCGCACTCCTGCCGCCTGAGCGCGTCAGAGCCCGGTCGGCACCGCGCCGCGGAGCGCCTCGCGCACGGCCTCGATCGCGGGCGATCCGCTCGAAGCCGCGCGCGCCGCGGTGAACACCTCGCGCCGGGGCGCGCCCGGCAGCGGGATCGCGCGGAAGCGCACCTGCGTGCCGACCCACGTGAGGTCGTTCATGATGCCGACCGCGTGCCCCGTCTCGATGAGCCGCATCTGCGCCTGCAGGTCGGCGGTCGCGAAGCGCACGTCGGGCTCGAAGCCCGCGAGCCGGCACTGCTGCTCGCCGAAGTGCCGGCTGGCGGCGCCGATCGGCTCCATGACCCACGGATGCGCCGAGGCGTCCGCGAGCGACGCGATCGGGCTGCCGGGCGGCACCGCGAGGCGCAGCGCGTCGGTCATGAGCACCTCGCGGTCGAGGCCGTGGTGCTGCGGCGCCGCGTGCCCCGGGTACTGCTCGGCGACGACGAGGTCGAAGTCGCCCACATGGGTGTCGTAGAGCGCCGTCTCGGGCTCGCGCTGCACCATCTCGACCCGCACCTCGGGCGCCGAGTCGGCGAGCAGGCGCAGCATGCCGGGCACGAGCGAGAGGGCGGCGGACTGGAAGACGGCGATGCGCACCGTGCCGATGGGGCGACCGAGCGACGCGGCGACGGCGCGCTCGGCGGTCTCGAGCTCGGCGAGCACCCGCTCGGCGTGCTGCGCGAGCAGCTCGCCCTGCGGGGTGAGGGCGAGCCGTCTGCCCTGCTTGCGCGTGAGCGGCACGCCGACCTCCCGCTCGAGCGCCGTCAGCTGCTGCGACACCGCGCTCGGCGCGTAGGCCAGCGCGGTCGCGACGGCGGCGATCGTGCCGCGCAGGCGCAGCTCGCGCAGCAGGCGCAGGCGTCGCACGTCGAGCATGGCGCCCCCTCCAACCCATCGTCGATCGCGAGCGATATCCCTCGTGAACCGTCACTGTACCCGAACGGTGCTTGCGGGCAGACTGGCCGCGACGCGCTCGTCGCGCGTCCCACCGCCGCCTGCCGCGCGCAGGCACCACCGCCGGCCACCCCGGCCACCGAGGAGAGGGCAGCAGCATGGGCGCAGCAGCCACCGAGACCGTCGCGCAGCGCAGCGCGCGCACGGTCGACCCCGCAGAGCTCGAGGGCCTCCTGGCCCTCGCTCCCCAGATCGTCGCGCAGGTGCGCTCCTGGCTCGAGCAGGCCGAGCGCATCCCCGCCGACGCGAGCGCCGAGCAGCTCGCGGGCGTGCTGCGCGACCCGAAGGGCCTCGACTTCGCCGTGCGCTTCGTCGACGGCGTCGTGCGCCCCGAGGACGTGCACGTGGCCGCTCGCACCCTGCGGGAGATCGCGGGGGATGCTCCGGCGTTCCTGCCCTGGCCGATGCGGCAGGCGCTCAAGCTCGGCGGCGGCGTCGCGCCCCTCGCCCCGCACGTCGTCGTGCCGATCGCGCGCCGCGTGCTGCGCGAGATGGTCGGTCACCTCATCATCGACGCGACCGACGCCCGCCTCGGCGCCGCGATCAAGCGCATCCGCGCCACGGGCGCCCGCCTCAACGTCAACCTGCTCGGGGAGGCCGTGCTCGGCGAGCGCGAGGCGTCGCGACGCCTCGAGGGCACGACGGCGCTCATCGAGCGCGACGACGTCGACTACGTCTCGATCAAGGTCTCGGCCACGACCTCGCCGCAGCAGCCGTGGGCGTTCGAGGAGCACGTCGCGCACGTCGTCGAGCGCATGCTGCCCCTCTACCGCAAGGCGGCCGCGACCGGCACGTTCATCAACCTCGACATGGAGGAGTACAAGGACCTCGAGATGACCATGGCGGTCTTCACGCGGATCCTCGAGACGCCGGGCCTCGAGCAGTACCGGGGCGGCATCGTGCTGCAGGCGTACCTGCCCGACGCGCTGCCGGCGATGCAGCGCCTGCAGGCGTGGGCCGCCGAGCGCGTCGCCCGCGGCGGCGCGAACGTCAAGGTGCGCCTCGTCAAGGGCGCCAACCTGCCCATGGAGCGCGTCGAGGCGTCGCTCCACGACTGGCCGCTCGCGACGTGGCACACGAAGCAGGAGAGCGACACGCACTACAAGCGCGTGCTCGCCTGGGCGCTCACGCAGGAGCGCATCGCGAACGTCGAGCTCGGCGTCGCGGGCCACAACCTCTTCGACGTCGCCTTCGCGTGGCTGCTGGCCAAGCAGCGCGGCATCGAGCGCGGCCTCGACTTCGAGATGCTGCTCGGCATGGCGCAGGGCCAGGCCGAGGTCGTGCGCCGCGACGTCGGCGGGCTGCTGCTCTACACGCCCGTCGTGCACCCGGCCGAGTTCGACGTCGCGATCGCCTACCTCATCCGCCGCCTGGAGGAGGGCGCGAGCCGCGAGAACTTCATGTCGGCCGTGTTCGAGCTCGCGCGCGACGAGCGGCTCTTCGAGCGCGAGCGCGACCGCTTCCTCGCCGCGCTCGAGGCGCTCGCGACCGAGGCGCCCCCGACGCACCGCGTGCAGGACCGCTCGGCGCCGCCGGCCGCCGCACCGACGCACGGCTTCAAGAACGCCGCGGACTCCGACCCGTCGCTGCCCGCCAACCAGGCGTGGGCCGCCGGGATCCGGGAGCGCGCGACGACCTCGAGGCTCGGCGTCGAGGCGGTCGAGGCCGCGCTCGTGCGCGACGCCGACGAGCTCGAGGCCGTCATCGAGACCGGCATCGCGGCGAACGAGCGCTGGCGCAGCCTCTCGGGCGACGAGCGCGCCGAGATCCTCCACCGCGCGGGCGCGGAGCTCGAGGCGCGGCGCGCCGAGCTCATGGAGGTCGCGGCGAGCGAGGCGGGCAAGACCCTCGACCAGTCCGACCCCGAGGTCTCCGAGGCGATCGACTTCGCCCACTACTACGCCGAGCGCGCTCGCGACCTCGACCGCATCGACGGCGCCGTGGCCGTGCCCTCGCGCCTCATCGCCGTGACCCCGCCGTGGAACTTCCCGATCGCCATCCCCGCGGGCTCGACCCTCGCGGCGCTCGCGAGCGGCGCATCCGTCATCATCAAGCCCGCGCGGGCGACCGCGCGCACCGGCGCGACGATGATCGAGGCGCTGTGGGCGGCGGGCGTGCCGAAGGACGTGCTCCAGCTCGTGCAGCTCGGCGACCGCTCGCTCGGCGACCGGCTCGTGGGCGACGAGCGCGTGGACCGCGTGATCCTCACGGGCGGCTTCGAGACCGCGGAGGCCTTCCGCCGCATCCGCCCCGACCTCAACCTGCTCGCCGAGACGAGCGGCAAGAACGCCATCATCGTCACGCCCTCGGCCGACTTCGACCTCGCCGCGAAGGACATCGTCGCGAGCGCCTTCGGCCACGCGGGCCAGAAGTGCTCCGCCGCCTCGCTCGCGATCCTCGTCGGCCAGGCCGGCCGCTCGAAGCGCCTGCACAACCAGATCGTCGACGGCGTGCGCTCGCTCGACGTCGGCTACCCCTGGGATGCGACGAGCCAGATGGGTCCGATCATCGCGCCCGCGGAGGGCAAGCTGCTCGAGGGCCTCACGACGCTCGGCGAGGGCGAGCAGTGGATCGTCGAGCCCAAGCAGCTCGACGACTCCGGCAAGCTCTGGAGCCCGGGCCTGCGCGCGGGCGTGCGGCGCGGCAGCGAGTACCACCGCACCGAGTACTTCGGGCCGATCCTCGGCATCATGCGCGTCGAGACGCTCGAGGAGGCGGTCGAGCTCGTGAACGAGATCGACTACGGCCTCACCTCCGGCATCCACTCGCTCGACCCCGACGAGATCGGGCTGTGGCTCGACTCGGTGCAGGCGGGCAACCTCTACGTGAACCGCGGCATCACGGGCGCGATCGTCGAGCGCCAGCCCTTCGGCGGCTGGAAGCGCTCGGTCGTGGGCCCCACGACGAAGGCGGGCGGGCCGAGCTACCTCATGCCGCTCGTGGACTGGGTGCCGGCCGAGGCGACCGCGGTCGCGCCGATCGCGCTGCCCGCGGTGCAGACCCTCGTCGACGCGGTCGAGTCGGTCGCGCGAGCGGCGGATGCGGCCGGCGCCGGGCCCGACGCGCCCGTCACGCTCGAGGAGGCCGCGTCGCTGCGCCGCGCGGCGGGCTCCGACCAGCACGTGTGGGCGACCGACCTCGGCGTCGCCCGCGACCGGCAGCAGCTGCTCGCCGAGCGCGACATCCTGCGCCACCTGCCGATGCCCGACGTCACCATCCGGCTCGCCGAGGGCGGCCGCGTCGTGCAGCTCGCGCGCGCCGTCGCCGCGGCGCTGCGCGCGGGCGCCGAGGTGCGCGTCTCGACCGCGATCGAGCCGGCGCCCGCCGTGCGGGCGGCGCTCGCGGCAGCCGGCGTGCCGGTGGCGGTGCAGGACGACGCCGCCTTCCGGGCGGCCGCCGCCCGCCTGCCGCAGGGGCGCATCCGCTACCTCGCGGCCGAGGGATCGGTCGCGGAGGGCGTGCGTTCGCTCGCCGAGGCCGTCGAGGGCCGCCCCGACCTCGCGATCGTCTCGCACGCGGTGACGGAGGCGGGCCGCGTCGAGCTGCTCCCGTTCCTGCGCGAGCAGGCGATCGCCATCACGGCCCATCGCTTCGGCACGCCCAACCACCTCACCGACCACCTCATCTAGCGCGGCAGCGGCGCCTCGCGGTGCCGATGCCGACCACGCTCCTCCACGCGGACCTGCATCCGCGCGGGGCGCAACCGAGCGGGCGCAGCCGTGCGGGCGGGACGCATCTGCGGCGGCGGGATCGCGCGGGCTACGATGGATGCGGCCGTGACTGGCGCATTGGTGGAGCACCACCGGGGAGCGGCCGTTCGTGAGCCGCGCGCCTGGGCGACCAGCCAGCGACGCGCGCCAGCGCACCAGCGAAGGAGCCCCCGTGACC
>JAPSIA010000203.1 GCA_031179215.1 Agrococcus sp. | reverse complement strand
GTGAGCTGCTGCGTGAGCTCGGCGCGGATGAGCTCCGCGAGCGCGCCGCCGGAGACCTGCTCGTGGCGGAAGGGGAAGAGGTCGTCGCGGTGCCGCGTGGCCCAGTGCACGAGCTCGTAGGTGAGCTCGTCGTGGTTCTGGAGCCCGTGCACGAGGCCGACGGGCTCGACGCCGAGCTCGAGCGACGTCATGAGCGTGAGCCGCAGGAACTCGGTGTCGCCGGTCGCGAGCGCGTGGTGGTAACCCGGCCGGCTCACGAAGTCGTAGGAGAGGTCGGCGCCGACCGCGCTCGTGTCGCGGATGTCCTCGATCGTGAGGTTGAGCTCCTGGAAGGTGAAGCCGCCGACCTTGCGCACCATGCCGGCGATGATGTGGTTGGCCGCGTGCGAGAGCGGATGCCCCTCCGACCACGCGGGCAGTCCCTCGGCGCTCTTCTCGACGCCGAGGAAGCCGTTCGCGTCGAGGCGGAGCGCGCTCGTGCCGAGGTCGCCGAGCGAGTGCAGCGCGTCGCCGATCACGAGGCGCATGCCCGCGAACGTCGGGTCGAGCCAGTTGATCGAGGGCTGGCCCTGCTTGAAGTAGTGCAGGTAGACCCAGCGGCGCACGACGCCGTCGACGCCGAGCACGGGAGCGGTCGCGCTCCAGTTCGTCTCCTTGACACCGGGCATGTAGAAGATGACGCGCTGCAGCTCGCCGATGATGTAGCCGCGCTCGCTCAGCTCGCGCTCGCACGCCGCGTCGAGGTTGACGGCGTCGCGGCCCTCGACGACGTCGGGCAGGAGGTGCCAGTCCTCCGGCGGGATCTCGACCATGTGGTAGATGCCCGGGTAGTCCTTGTACGCCATCTCGGCGAGCCGGAAGTCGGCGCCCTTGCCCGTGTGCCCGGGCACGATGTCGTCGATCACGCTGCCGTTGTGCGCATCCGCCACGTCCGTGAGGCGGCGGAACGCCTCCTCGTCGCCGAACGCGGGATCGATCTGCGTGCTGATGCGGTCGAAGTGCCCGTCGACGCTCGGGGTCTCGAGCCAGTCGGTGATGCCGCCGGCGCGCTTGACGGGGCCCGTGTGCAGGCCGTTGATGCCGATGTGCTCGAAGGCGTCCCACAGCGCCTCCTCGCCGAGCGCGTCGAGGAACGACTGGCCGGGCCGCGTGATGAGCGAGATGGGGTAGGCGGTGAACCACACGTCGCTCACGCCGATCGCGCGACGCGCGTCGGGCCGAGCGTAGGGGTTGCGCCACATCGAGGGCTGGCCGGAGAGCTGGCGGCTCAGGACGTCGGCGTCCTTGAGCATCGACTGCCGCACGAGCCACTCCACGTAGGAGGGGTTCGAGGCGTTGGCGGTGCGCGGGTCGGTGCTGAACCGGCGCAGGGTGCCGCCGCGGATCTGATCGCGCGGGCGCAGGCGACGCGGGCGCGCGGGGTACCGCTGCTCGTCGTAGGTGATCTCGGTGCTGTGCTCGTCGGGCGCATCCACGTAGGCAGTCCTATCACGCGCGGATCAGCGGCACCGGAGCGCCGCGGGGCATCACCGTGCCTGCCGCGTCGCCTGCCAGGATCGGGACATGCGCGCACTCGTCCTCGACGCTCCCAAGGGCACCCCGGTCATCCGCGACGTGCCGACGCCGAGGGCGCCCGCCGGCGGCGTCGTCGTGCAGGTGCTGGCGACCGGGCTCTGCCGCAGCGACTGGCACGCGTGGGCGGGCCACGAGGAGCTCGCCTTCCCGCACGTGCCGGGCCACGAGCTCGCCGGCGTCGTCGCGGAGGTCGGCGCGGGCGTCGAGCGCTGGCGCGTCGGCGACCGCGTCACGGTGCCGTTCGTGTGCGGCTGCGGCCGTTGCGAGTGGTGCCGCGCGGGCGACGCGCAGGTGTGCCCCGAGCAGCAGCAGCCAGGCTTCACGCACTGGGGCTCGTTCGCCGAGCACGTCGCGCTGCACGCCGCCGACGCTAACCCCGTCGCGATCCCCGACGGGGTGGACTTCGCGACGGCCGCGAGCCTCGGCTGCCGCTTCGCGACCGCGTACCGAGCGCTCGCGAGCCGGGCCCGCCTCGCCGAGGGGGAGTGGGTCACCGTGGTCGGG
>JAPSIA010000084.1 GCA_031179215.1 Agrococcus sp. | reverse complement strand
TCGAGCGGTGTCGTGTCGACGACCGCGAGCAGCTCGGCGACGTCGACGTGCTTGGGCGTGAGGCCGCCGCGCAGCACGTTGTCGCTCGGGCCCATGAGCTCGATCCCGAGCCCTTCGAGGTAGGCGTGCAGGTTGCCGGCAGGCAGGTAGAGGGCCTCGCCCGGCGCGAGCGAGACCCGGTTGAGCAGCAGCGCCACGAGGATGCCGGGATCGCCGGGGTGCGCGGCCGCGAGGCGGGCGACGGTGTCGGCCTCGACGGGGAGGTCCGCGGCGAGCGCGCTCGCGCTGGCGACGGCCGCCTCGACCGCCGCGGCGACGCCCGCGTCGCCGGAGAGCAGCCACGCGAGCGCGTCGCCGGCGCGCACGTGCTCCACGACCGGCGCGAGCCGCTCGTCGAGGGCGGCGAGCGCCGCGAGCACGCGCTCGGCCTCGGCGGGCGGCCGGAAGCCGCTGAGCGCCTCGAAGGGCGTCACGGCCGCGATGAGCTCTGGCTTCGGGAAGGGGTCGCGGTAGCTGCGGTGCGGCGCATCGCGCGGGATGCCGGCGGCGTCCTCGCGGGCGAAGCCCGCTCGCGCACGCTCGGCGTCGGGGTGCGCCTGGAGCGAGAGCGGCTCCGCAGCGGCGAGCACCTTGAGGAGCATGGCCGGCTGGCGCCCGCCCTCGGCGTCGAGCGCGGTCGCGAGGTCGCGCCCCGCGTGCTCGCCCGCCGTGACGCGCGAAGGGCAGCCCGGGTGCGCCCCGAGCCACAGCTCGGCCTCCGGTCGACCGGAAGGGGTGCGGCCGAGGTACTCGGCGAGCAGCCGGGCGCTGCCCCACGCGTAGTCCCTCGGCTCGTTGGCGATCGGCACAAACACGCCGCGGTCTCCTTCCGGCAGATTGGCTCGAGCGTACCAACGGGCCGCCGGCGCGCAGCGCCGCCCCCTAGCCTGTCGCGGGCGGCCGAGGCCGCGACGCGCGGCGCGACGCCCGCGCACCGACAGGATCGAGGAGCAATGACGTTCACGCCGCTGACGAGCGACTTCTTCGGGTTCGCCGCCGACCTCACCGAGGCGGAGCAGGCCTCGATCGCCGAGATCCGCGCCTTCATGGAGCGCGAGGTCGCGCCGGTGATCGACGAGCACTGGCACCGCGATGCGTTCCCGATGGAGCTCATCCCCGGGATCGCCCGCCTCGGCGTCGTGGGTCCGGGGTGGGCCGAGACGGCTCGGTTCGAGAACTCGGCGGTCTACCGCGGCTGGGTCGCGCTCGAGATGAGCCGAGTCGACGCATCCGTCTCGACCTTCGTCGGCGTGCAGAACGGCCTCGTCGCCGGCTCGATCGGCGTCGGCGGCGACGAGGCGCAGCGCGCCGAGTGGCTCCCGCGGCTCGCCGACTGCTCCGTCATCGGCGCCTTCGGCCTCACCGAGCCGCTCTCGGGCTCCGACGCCGCGAAGGGGCTGCGCACGACGGCGCGCAGGGACGGCGACGCGTGGATCCTCGATGGCGCCAAGCGCTGGATCGGCAACGCGACGCACGCCGACATCGTCGTCATCTGGGCGAAGGACGTCGAGGACGGCCAGGTGAAGGGCTTCATCGTGCCCACCGACTCGCCCGGCTTCGCCGCGACGAAGATCGAGCGGAAGATCGCGCTGCGCATGGTCCAGAACGCCGACATCGTGCTCGAGGGCGTGCGGGTGCCAGAGTCGCTGCGCCTGCAGCGCGCGCAGAGCTTCCGCGACACCGCGCGCGTGCTGCGCCTCACGCGCGCCGAGGTCGCGTGGAGCGCCGTCGGGATCATGGTCGGCGCGTACGAGGCGGCAGTGCGCTACACGACCGAGCGCGTGCAGTTCGGCAGGCCGATCGCTGGCCACCAGCTCGTGCAGGATCTGCTCGCGAAGTCGCTCGGCCACATCACGGCCTCGATCGCCCTGTGCGCGCAGGTCTCGCGGATGCTCGACGAGGGCCGGCAGGAGGACGCGCACTCGGCGCTCGCGAAGGCCTTCACGACGAGCAGGATGCGCGAGGTCGTCGGGTGGTGCCGCGAGGTGTGCGGGGGCAACGGCATCGTCACCGACTACGGCGTCGCCCGCTTCTTCGCCGACGCCGAGGCGCTCTACACCTACGAGGGCACGGCGCAGATGAACGCGCTCATCGTCGGACGGGCGATCACGGGCCAGTCGGCCTTCGCCTGAACCGCAGCGCCTCGGTCGCGGCGCGCACGGCGCGGCCGACCGCCCAGCCCGTCACGCTCGAGAGCGCCTCGACGACGATGCCGCCCGTCATCTTCGAGCTCCCGAGCTCGCGCTCGCGGAACAGGATCGGCACCTCGACGACCGAGGCGCCCGCCTCGTGGGCCCTGCGCGTCATGTCGATCTGGAAGCAGTAGCCCTGGCTGCGCACCTCGTCGAGCGGGATGCGCCGCAGCAGCTCGGCCGTGTAGGCGCGGCAGCCCGCGGTCATGTCGTGCACGGGCGAGCCGAGCATCGTCTTCGCGTAGAGGTTCCCGATGCGCGAGATCGCCTGCCGGTACCAGGGCCAGTCGAGGATGCCGCCGCCGGGCACCCACCGCGAGCCGATGACCAGGTCGGCGCCGTCGGCGAGGCGCTCGAGCATGCGCGGCACGGCGTCGGCAGGGTGCGAGCCGTCGGCGTCGAACTCCACGACGGCATCGGCGCCGCCTTCGAGCGCGACGCGCATGCCGTGCAGGTAGGCGGCGCCGAGCCCCTCCTTCGCGCTGCGGTGCAGCACGTCGACGCGCTCGTCGGCGGCCGCCATCGCGTCCGCCAGCGCTCCCGTGCCATCGGGGCTCGCGTCGTCGATGATCAGCACCCGTGCCTCGGGAGCGGCCTGCAGCAGGCGATCCATGGTCACCGGCAGCGCCTCGAGCTCGTTGTACGTTGGCACGAGGACGACGACGCGCATGGGGCTCCGGTTCGCTGAACGGTGGCGGCGAGCAATCCTCGCACACACGGTCGGTGGAACCCCGGGCGGGAGCGGCCGCGCGGGCCGTGCCGGCGGTCGAGGCGACGCCGCGCGGCGGATGCGTGGCACGATGGTGCGGTGCCAGGGCAGAGACGGAGGACGATCCTCGCCGTGTGGATCGTCGCCAACGCCGCCTGCGGCGACGCCGTGCGCAACATCATCGGCTACCCGGCGTGGGCGGCGATCGTCTTCGCCTCGTTCCTGTGGATCGCGGTCGAGCTCGCGCTCCTGCGCGTGCGGCTGACGCGCATGCCGATCCCGGTCGTCGCGTTCGCGGTCATGGCGCTCGTCTCCTCCCTCTGGGCCATCTCGCCGGCGTGGTCGCTCGTGGGCACGCTGACGCTCCTGGGCACCATCGCGAGCGCCGTGCTCATCGCGAGCCTGCCCTACCGCGTGATCCTCGACGTCACGCACTGGACGCTGCAGGGGCTGCTCATCGCGTCGTTCGCCTTCGAGGCCTTCGTCGCGCTCGTGCTGCGCCGCCCGCTCTTCCCGCTGTGGTCGGACTATCCCCCCGACGCGAGCGGCGAGCTGCACTGGTCGAGCGGGCTGCTGTTCGAGGGCGGCCGCGTGCAGGGCGTCATGGGCAACGCGAACCTGCTCGGCATGGTTGCGCTCATCGCGCTCGTCATCGCCGGGTGCCGCGCTGCGGCCCGGCTCGATCGCTGGTGGCCGCTGTGGGTGGCGCTGCCGGTGCTCGCGCAGCTCGTGACCCGCAGCGCGACGGTGCTCTTCGCGACCGCGATGGTCGCCGTGCTCACGCTCCTCGTGGTGTCGTGGGTGCGCTGGAGGGGCGCGATCTTCTACCGGATCTTCGGCGTCGCGATCGCGGTGGGCCTGCTGTGCATCGGCCTGATCCTCGGCAACTGGGCTGCCGTGACCGACTTCCTCGGTCGCGACGCCGACATGACGGGCCGCTTCGACATCTGGGGCCGCGTGATCGACCTCGGGCTCACGAGCCCCGTCGTCGGCGTCGGCTACCTGGGGTACTGGCTGCCGTGGGTGCCGCCGTTCGACTCGCTCGGCGAGATGCACGGCATGGTCTACCTGCAGGCGCACAACGTGTGGATCGACGTCTTCATGCAGTTGGGCCTCGTCGGCGTGCTGCTGTGGGCAGG
This sequence comes from Agrococcus sp., assembly GCA_031179215.1. Classification (GTDB taxonomy): domain Bacteria; phylum Actinomycetota; class Actinomycetes; order Actinomycetales; family Microbacteriaceae; genus Agrococcus. Next base: position 5,198 of record JAPSIA010000084.1, on the reverse strand, counting down.
CGTGCAGTACCGCGCGGTGGCGAACTGCCTCGGCGCCCTCTACCGCTCCCCCGTCGGCCATCGCTCGCTCAACGCGATCCCGCTGCTGCTGTGGGTCGCGCTGTTCGTGCAGGGGCTCGCGGAGTCGCGGCCCTGGATCGAGTTCGGCATGATGCTGCTCGTGATGTTCGCGATCGGGCCGCTCCGCCGGCAGATCGCGCCGCGCGCACCCCGCACCGAGGCGCTCACGTCCGTCTGATGCCGGCGGCGCCGCGGGCGGCTCGAGCAGCGCAGCGGCGGCCCGGGACGCATCCCGGACCGCCGCTGCCTCAGCGGCTCGCTACCGGATGGGCAGCATGTCGAGCACGGTCGCATCCACCGTGTGGATGTGCTGGCCCCGCGCCGCCTCGCGCTCCGCGGCCGTGTCGACCAGGGTCCGCGTGCCGTTCGTGACGTACCAGATGCGGCCGTCGGCGTCGCGGACCCAGCGCGACATCCATCCCGACACCGTCATCTTCGCGAAGAGCGTGCCTGAGATCGACGTGAAGCGCTGGTACCCGAACTGCGCGGCATCCCGCCAGGGGAACCGCACGAGCTCGCCGTCGATGAGCGCGTAGCGCACGTCGGCGTGCTCGATGAGGGTCGTCGAGAGCGAGCCCGCGGAGGGGAACGTCGCGATGACGGCATCCGAGGTCCGCACCGACAGCGTCGACTCGAGCTCGCGCGCGATCGTCGCGTTGATACGCAGCACGCGGTGGTTGTCGACGAGGTACTGCTGACCGCTCGTCGTCGAGGTGATGACCGTGCCCGAGTAGTAGTACGGCCGCATCGGCGTGCCGACCGGTCGCGCGTGGAGGGCGTAGCCGCTCACGCGCACCTGGGGGATCGACGAGAGCCCGTGGTACTGGACGCTGCGCTGCGTGTCGATCGCGCGGCGCCGGCCGTCGTCGATGAGCCACAGGCTGCCGTCGTTGTCGACGGCGATGCGGTCGACGGCGGCGCCCGTCGGGATCTTCGCGCAGACGTCGGTCGGCAGCTGCTCGTGCGTGAGCCGCCACTCGGCGCGCGCCGTCGCGTTGCGGTAGGGGTGCAGCGCGCCCCAGTACGCGACGCCGTCGACGCGGCAGCGCACGCCGTAGTCGGCGTCGATCGTGACACCGACCCGCGGCAGGCCGTTGCGGACCGAGGGCGAGATCGTCGTCGGCGTGGTGTCGAGGCCGAGCTGCGCGAGCACGCGCGTGTCGGTCACCTTGAGAGTCGTCGACGCCGAGGTCAGCAGCAGCTCGCCCGTGGCGCTGTCGCGCAGCAGCGTGCCCGCCGCGAAGCTCGAGCGCTCGGGGATCCAGTCGAGGTAGCCGTCGATGCCGCGGTGGATCGTCGCCGGCACGGTCGACGCGCGCCGCTCGGCGGCGGTCACCGGCTCGCGCTTGCCGTCGCGCATGAGCCAGACCGTCGACGAGCCGAGCTCCGCCTGGTAGTGCGGGCCGTACGCCTGGCCGGCGGTCGGGATGCCGCGGAGCGCGGGCTGCTGCATCGCGGTGAAGTAGCTCGCCCCGCCGAACTCGGCAGCGCGCACCTGCAGCAGGCCGCGGTCGGTGAGCACGTACGCGGCGGAGCCGTACTGGATGCGGTTGGGCAGCTCGGTCGCGTGCGACCGGGCGGCGTTGAGCGCGAGCCACGTGACGCGCCCGAACCGGTCGAAGGCGGAGAGCTCGAGCTGCGCCTCGTCGACCCAGACGAGGCCGCTGCCGGTGCGGATGACGCCCTGCGTGCCGCTGTAGTTCTCGGCGCCGTAGCCCTCGGCGAGGAAGGGGATGCCGACGTCGAACTCGTCGAGCGCACCGGGCGACATCCAGGAGTTCGCGTACGACATGCCGCGCGCGCCGATCACGGCGGTGTCGCCGATCGGGTGACGACGGCCGTCCTGCACGTACCACCACTCGCCCTGCCAGCCGACGATGTTCCGCAGCTGACCGGCGTCCTGCAGCGCCGCGATGATCTCCGGGGTCGCGCCGATGCCGTAGCTGCACGTGTGGCCCCACTCGCTCACCTGCTTGCAGTCCGCGAAGCGGAAGCGCCGGCCGTCGTCGACGAAGTAGTTCGCGCCGCTGCTGTCGCGCAGCCAGCGGGTGACGGCCTGGCCGACGGTGAACTCGCGCAGCGCTCCGGTCGGCACGATCTGGGTCGCGCCGAGGCTGCGGCCGTACTCGTTGAGCGTCGCCGTGCTCGTGAACGGGTGGATCCACGTGCCGTTGACGAGGTAGGTCGTCGACGAGCCCTGCTCGCGCACGATGAGCCGGTTCACCTCGCCGCTCGGGTTGCCGAACCAGTCCGTCCACATGCGCCAGAAGTTGCGGTTGCCGTAGGAGGAGCAGGAGTTGCCCGTGCCGTAGAGGTTCGCGAGTGCCGCGGCGTTCGGCTGGTAGGGCGTGTAGTTGTAGAGCCCCGCGGTGGCCTGGTTCTCGATGTAGACGCTGCTCGAGCCGCACGCGGCGTTGGGGTGGTAGAGCACGCGGTTCGTCTGGCCCGCTCGGTGGTTGTAGCTCGCGGGGTGGTCGGCGTAGCGCTGGAACTGCCGCGCGGCGTAGTAGATCTGGTAGAAGAAGCTGCCGTAGCTCGAGTCGCACGGCGCGGTGTCGGGGCAGGCGAAGCCCGTCGCCCGGTCGTAGCGGATGGGCGTCGGGCGCGTGAGCGTCACGAGGCTCTGCTCCTTCTGGAGCAGCACGAGCAGCACGCGCGGGCTGATGTCGCACGCGACCGAGACCCGCGCGATGATCGACGCGGCCGAGTCGTTCGCGCGTGCGGGCATCGCGGCGCAGTAGGCGTTCGCGGGCATCGACGGCGCGTTCTGCCGGTAGTCCTTCAAGCACGTGTAGCCGGCCTCGCAGCGCGGCACCTGCTGGTTCAGGAACGACTGCACCTCCGCGGCCGACATGGCGTCGCCGTCGAAGAAGTTCTTGTCGCTGATGATGTTGCCCGGATCGAAGTCCGCGGCCTCGGCGGCCTCCGCCGGCGCGGGCGGCGTCGCCACGAGGAAGCCGGCGGCGAGCACGGTCGCGAGCACGACGGCGAGGCTGCGTCGGAGGAGGCGCATGGGCGATCCAATGTGTGTGGGCAGAGGGGGACAATCCGAGGGTAGCGAACCCTCGATGCCACGTCGAAACTTTTTCTCGCTCGGCATCCGCGGCTCGGCCCGTCGCTCGCGCGGCGCGGCTATGGTGGGGACGAGCATCGCTCAGGCAGACGAGGAGGTCGAGGGTGTCGAATCTCCTCGCCGTGCGCGCCGATCGCGGTCGCGCCGCGGCCGTCGAGGCGTGGGTCGCGCAGCACGCCGAGCCCCGCGACGTCGCGGTCGTCGAGCTCGCCGACGGCGCGCGCCTCGTGCTCGTCAGCCGCGACGTCGAGCGGTCCCTCCGGCGGGAGCGCCGCATCCTCTTCCGCGGCTTCGCCGTCGACACCGTGCGCGAGGTCATGGCCATCGGCGCGGACGGGTGGTGCGACGCGCCCGAGGGCATGCGCGAGGAGCCCTGGCGCCTCGGCGGCACCTTCGCGATGGCTCGGTGGGACGAGCGCGGCGTCGAGGTGCGGCGCGACGTGTGGGGCAACCAGTCGCTGCTGCGCAGCGAGGGCGAGGGCTGGGCCGCCGCGAGCGACTCGATGCTCGTGCTGCGACGGCTCCGCGACGCGCTCGACGCGCCTTCGACCCCCGACGAGCGCGAGCTGCTCGCGCGCACCGCCCTCACGGGCGTCGCCCAGACGGCGTTCGGGCCCGGCACCGCGATCCGCGAGATCGCCTTCGTCCCCGCCGGCTTCGCCGTGCGTCTCGACGAGCGCGGGGCGACGCAGCTCGATCCGCCCGTCACGGCGCTGCTCCGCGGCGACGAGCCCGACTACGCGAGCACCGTGCGGTCGGCGGCGATCGGCATCGCGGGCGAGCTCGGCGCCGTGCTCGGGCTGCCGGGGGTGTCGCCGCGGCTGCGCGTCTCCGGCGGGCAGGACTCGCGGGTCGTGCTCGCCGCCGCCCTCGCGCTCGACCTCGCCGAGCGCGCGGAGCTCGTCGTGCAGGACCAGAGCGACGAGCACGCCGGCGACGCGCGCGTCGCGCGCTCGCTCGCCCGCCGCTTCGGGCTGCGGCTGCATGAGATCGGCCGCGGCGACGTCGACTACACGGGGCAGCTCGAGCTCTGGCTCGCGACGCTCGCCGGCACCTACGACGGCTTCGGCGTCGATGCCGACACCGTCGTCGAGGGCGCGTTCGGCGTCAGCGGCATCGGCGCCGAGACCTACAAGGGCAACTTCGGCTGGCGCAGCTGGTGGCAGCTCCGCGACGACCTCGACCTGCCGCTGCAGCTCGACCTCGCCTTCGTCGAGCAGACGGATCGCGGCCTCGCGACCATCGGCGTCCACGCCGCGGCCGACGACGCGACCGAGAGCCACTACCTCGCGCACCGAGCGGGCATCCACTGCGGCGCGGGCTACGTCGGCCTCTCGCCGCTCACCTCGAACCCGCTGCAGCGCGCCGACCTCGTCCGCCTCGGCAGGGCCGCGTGGCGCGAGGATCCGGTCATCCCCGGGCCGCCCCGCCGCCGCATCGGGCACCCCCTCATGGTCGCGGACCTCGCGATCCTGCTCGCACCGGAGGCCGCCGCGCACGAGTACGAGCGCGAGGTCGGCGTGGACGCCGACGTCGTCGAGCGCCGGCTCGAGGTGCTCGGCGGAGCGCTCGACGTGCGCGGCGCGGCGTACGCCGTCCACGGCGCCGCCGCCGACGTGCCGCTCGGGCCGAGCTCCCTCGCGCTCGCCCTCGCCCGGAGCGAAGCGCCAGGGGCGTTCGCGCTCGACGCGCTCGAGTCGCTCGGCCGTCGCGGCCTCGATCGCCTCGCCGCGGCGCCCGTGCGGGAGCGCTACCTCGAGGTGCTCGAGAACGCGCGGTGGCGCGTCGACGAGCGCGGCCTGCCGCTCATGTTCGCGGGTCAGTCGCCGGCGCGCTTCGCGTCGCTCGCGCTGCTGGACTGAGCGCGGCTCGCGGCGCGCTTGGCGCCGCCGATCGCGCTCGCGACCGCTCGCTGGAGGCGCGGATCCAGGCGGCGCACGACGGCGCGGACGGCGCGCCGCGGCGCAGCCGCGAAGGCGTGCAGCTTCACCTCGTAGCGCTCGCCGACGCGGCCGTGGATCGCGACGCGGTCGGTCTTCGACGAGGGCTCGGAGAACGGCTCCGC
>JAPSIA010000083.1 GCA_031179215.1 Agrococcus sp. | reverse complement strand
GCAGCGAGTTCTCGGCGTCCTCGGCGCCGCTCGAGTACACGCCGACGAGGATGACGTTCTCGAGCCGCAGGGCGCGGTACTCGACCTCGGTGACGTCCTCGAGCTCGGTGCGCAGGCCGTTGACCCGTCGCAGCGCCGCCCGCTCGTCGCGGTCGAGCTGCTCGCCGTCGACGTCGCTCGCGCCGCCGTCGGCCTGCAGCGCCTGCGCGCGCGCCGAGAGCACGGCGCCGTCCGCGGGCTGCGCCCATGCGAGGATGCGCTCCGTCGCGCGCCCCCGCTCCTCCGTGCCGCCCTCGCCTGCTCCGGCGTCCTGCGGTGCTGCCATGCTGTGTCCTTCGCTACTGTCGTGTCCGTGCCGGACCACTACTTCTCCCCCGACCCTGTCGCGCCAGAGGCGGTCCGGACCATCCGGGTGCCGATCGCGGGCCGCGAGCGGGAGATGGTCACGGCCAGTGGTGTCTTCTCCGGCGACCGCCTCGACGTCGGCACCGCGGTGCTGCTGGATGCGGTGCCCGCGCCTCCCGAGTCGGGCGAGCTGCTCGACCTCGGCTGCGGCTGGGGACCGATCGCCGCGAGCCTCGCGACGCGCTCCCCCGACGCCCGCGTGTGGGCGGTCGACGTCAACGCCCGTGCGCTCTCGCTCGTCGAGCGGAATGCCGAGCTGCTCAGCCTATCGAACATCACGCCCGCGACGCCAGACCGCGTGCCCGCGGATCTGCGCTTCGCGACGATCTGGTCGAACCCGCCCATCCGTGTCGGGAAGGCGCAGCTGCACGCGATGCTCGAGACGTGGCTTCCGCGCCTCGCCCCCGGCGCGACCGCGTGGCTCGTGGTGCAGAAGCACCTCGGCGCGGACTCGCTGCTGCGGTGGCTCGACGAGCGCTTCGAGGGCTTCGACGTCGAGCGCGCCGACTCGAAGCGGACGTACCGGATCATCGCCGTCACGGCGCCGGACTGACTCCCGCGCCGCTGGCCTCGCCCCGGAAGACGATCTCCGCAGGGCCGGTGAGCCACGCGTGGCCGCGCTCGTCGACGTCGACCTCGAGCCTGCCGCCCGGGACGTCGACGATCCACCGGTCGGCGGCGCCCTGCGACCAGTGACGCGTCGCCATGGCCGCGGCGACCGCGCCCGTGCCGCACGAGAGGGTCTCGCCGGAGCCGCGCTCGTGCACGCGCATGCGGATGGAGCCCACGCCGTCGGCGATCGAGCCGGGGACGACGAACTCGACGTTCGCGCCCGCCTCGGGCGTCGGGTCGAGCGCCGGTGCCGCGTGCAGCTGCAGCGCTTCGAGCTCCGCCTCGCTCGCGAGGGCGACGACGACGTGCGGGTTGCCGGTCGAGACGTCGAGCCCCGGCCGGTCGACGTCGAGCCCGTGGGCGGCCACGAGGCGCTCACCGCCGAGCTCGAAGGGCCCGAGGTCCGCGGCGAATCGATCGCCGCGGCGCTCGACGCGCTTGACCCCTGCCCGCGTGGAGACGTCGATCGACTGCCCCTCGGCGAGCTGCGCGAGGCCCGACTCGAGCAGGAAGCGCACGAACACGCGCACGCCGTTGCCGCACATCTCGCTCACGCTGCCGTCGGCGTTCCAGTAGTCCATCGCCCAGGTGCCCGGCTCGGCCGCGTCGAGGACCGCGTTGCCGGAGGCGCCGACGCGCACGGCGCGGATGACGCCGTCGCCGCCGATGCCGAAGCGGCGGTCCGCGAGGGCGCGCACGCGCTCGGGCGTGAGCGGTGCAGCGCCGTCCGGGTCTGCGACGAGCACGAAGTCGTTCCCCGTCCCGTGGCCCTTCGAGAACGCGCCGATCGCCAGCTCACCCATCCCTACAGGCTATCGAGTGCGCGCCGAGCGAGCGCCCCGGGATCCGCGGGCGGCTCCGCGGGGTAGCGCTGGAACCACGACACCTGGCGGCGCGCGTAGCGCCGCGTGAGCGCCTTCGTGCGCTCGATCGCCTCCTGCTCGGTGAGCGCGCCGTCGAGCTGGTCGAGCGCCTGCCGGTAGCCGATCGCCTGCTGCGCGGTCGTGCCGCGCTCGATCCCCGCCTCGCGCAGCGCCCGCGCCTCGTCGACGATGCCCTGCGCCCACATGCGCTCGACGCGCTCGTCGAGTCGCGCGACGAGCTCGGCGCGCTCGACGCGCACGTGCTGGATGATCGTGGGCCGGGCGAGCGACTCCTCGGGAGGCAGGCCGACGCGGAACGGCGCGCCCGTGAGGGTGACGGCCTCGAGCGCGCGCACGAGCCTCCTGCCGTTGTGCGGCCCGATCGCCTCGGCGGCCGCCGGGTCGACGGCCCGCAGCCGCTCGTGCATCGCGGCGGCTCCGGCCTCATCGAGCTCGGCCTCGAGCTGCGTGCGCAGCCGCTCGTCGGTCGCGGGGAAGTCGAAGTCGTACAGCGCGCTCGAGGCGTAGAGGCCGCTGCCGCCCACGAGGATCGGCACGGCGCCGCGCGCCTCGATCCCGGCGATCGCGGCGAGCGCGGCGTCGCGGTAGGCCGCGACCGCGGCGTCCTGCCACGGCTCGAGCACGTCGAGGAGGTGGTGCGGGTGCCCGCGCCGCTCCTCGACGCTCGCCTTCGCCGTGCCGATGTCCATGCCGCGGTAGAGCTGCATCGCGTCGCAGTTCACGATCTCGGCCGTGCCGCCGAGCCTCGCGACCTCATCCGCGAGGTCGAGGGAGAGGCCGGTCTTGCCGGTGCCGGTCGCGCCGACGACCGCGATGAGGCTCACGTGCCGATGCGGAGGGTGGGCAGCCCGAGCGAGACCGGGCCTGCCGAGGCGCCGGCGCCGGGCGAGGGCACGGCGCACGACTCCGCCTGCGCGCGATCCCACGCGTCGCCCGCGCGGGTGCGGCGCAGCGCGATCGGCTCGGCATCGGCGATGAGGTGGAAGGGCGCGGCCTGCGTGACCTCGACCGTCACGATGTCGCCCGGGCGGGGCGCGTGCGCGCCCGTGAGGCGCCCCGGCGCGAAGTGCACGAGCCGGTTGTCCTCGGCGCGGCCGGTGAGCCGGTGGGTCTCGGCGTCCTTCTTGCCCTCGCCGACCGAGACGAGCACGTCGACGGTGCGGCCGACCTGCCGCCGGTTCTCCTCGAAGGCGATGCGGTCCTGCAGCGCGACGAGCCGCTCGAAGCGCTCCTGCACGACCTGCTTCGGCACCTGATCGGGCATCGTGGCGGCGGGCGTGCCTGGCCGGATGGAGTACTGGAACGTGAAGGCGGAGGAGAAGCGCGAGGCCTCGACGACGCGCATCGTCTCCTGGAAGTCCTCCTCCGTCTCGCCGGGGAAGCCGACGATGATGTCGGTCGTGATGGCCGCGTGCGGGATGCGCGCGCGCACCTCGTCGAGGATCCCGAGGAACTTCGTCGAGCGGTACGAGCGTCGCATCGCGCGCAGGATGCGGTCGGAGCCCGACTGCAGCGGCATGTGCAGCTGCGGCATCACCGCGTCGGTCTCCGCCATCGCGTCGATCACGTCGACGGTGAAGGCGGCCGGGTGCGGGCTCGTGAAGCGGATCCGCTCGAGCCCGTCGATCTCGCCCGCGGCGCGCAGCAGCTTGCCGAAGGCGAGCCGGTCGCCGAACTCGACGCCGTAGGAGTTGACGTTCTGGCCCAGCAGGGTGACCTCGATCGCGCCGTCGTCGACGAGCGCCTGCACCTCGGCGAGGATCTCGCCCGGGCGACGGTCGCGCTCCTTGCCGCGCAGCGACGGCACGATGCAGAACGTGCACGTGTTGTTGCAGCCGACCGAGATCGAGACCCAGCCGGCGTAGGTCGACTCGCGCTTCGTCGGCAGCGTCGAGGGGAAGGTCTCGAGCGACTCGAGGATCTCCACCTCCGCCTCGCCGTTGTGGCGCGAGCGCTCGAGCAGCGTCGGGAGGGAGCCGAGGTTGTGGGTGCCGAAGACGACGTCGACCCAGGGGGCGCGCTCGATGATCGTCGAGCGATCCTTCTGCGCGAGGCAGCCGCCGACGGCGATCTGGAAGCCGTCGCGCTCGCGCTTGGTCTTCGCGAGGTGGCCGAGCGTGCCGTAGAGCTTCTGATCCGCGTTCTCGCGCACAGCGCACGTGTTGATGACGACGACGTCGGGAGCGCCGTCGAGGGCCTCGACGTAGCCCGCGTCCTCGAGCGATCCGCGCAGCCGCTCGGAGTCGTGGACGTTCATCTGGCAGCCGAAGGTCTTCACCTCGTAGGTGCGCGGCGCGAGGGTCGTCGACATGCCTCCCAGGCTACTCGCAGACGACGGACCGCCCCGCCTCGAGGCGGGGCGGTCCGGTGATCCGCTGCGGTGCGGGCGGCTCAGCCCTGGTCGGCGGTGAGGGTCCACTCGCCGTCGGGCGCCTGACCCGTGAGCTCCATCTGACCGCCCTCGGCCGTGCCGGTGAAGGTCACGTCGAACGCGCCGGCGTCGGAGTTCTGGTCCTGCAGCTGCGTGATCGTGACCGTGAGGTTCGAGCTGTCGCCCGACCAGGTGTCGTCGGGGCTGTCGAAGGGGCCGCCCTCGCCGTTGTTCCAGTCGGTGATGTCGACCGTGCCGTCGGCGTTGAGCGTGAACTCCATCGTCGCGAAGCCCGGACCGAGCTCGCCGCCCGTCCACGTGGTGCCGGCGAGGTCCTCGCCGGAGCTCGAGCCGCTGCCGGGCTCCTGGCTCGTGCCGCCAGGCGCCTGGCTCGAGCCGCCGTCGCCACCGGTGGTGCCGCCGACCGGGGGCAGCTGGAAGCAGCCCGTCAGCGCGAGCAGTGAAGCGGCCGCGATGGCCGGGATGGCGAGGAACCTGGTCTTCTGCATGCCTCAAACCTAGCCCAGCCACAGGCTCGCGGTCTGCAGGGTTGCTGGGGATTCGCGAAGGTCGACGCCCCTCGTGCCTCAGCGGAACCGCGGGCCGCGCGGGCGCGTGCGCTCGATCGCGGTGCGCACCGCGGACCCTCCGAACCCTCGGCGCTGCAGGAAGCTCGCGAGCCGCCGCTCGGCCGTCTCGTCGTCGAGGCTCGACATGCGCCGGCGTCGATCCGCTGCGGCGGCGATCGCGCGCTGCAGCTCGTCGTCGCCGTCGGCGCCCTCGATCTCCTCGGGGTCGAGCCCGCGCTTGCGCAGCTCCGCGGCGATGCCGCGCTCCCCGAGCTGCTTGCGCTCGCGCAGGCGCTCGGCGAGGTCGCGCGCGAGCTGCGCATCGTCGACGAGGCCCTCGCCCTCGAGGCGATCCAGCACCGCGGCGCGCACCTCGGGTGCCACGTCGCGGCGCTCGAGCGCACGATCGAGCTCCTGGCGACTGGCGGCTCGGCGGCCGAGGGCGCGCAGCGCCATCGAGCGTGCCGATTCCTCGTCGATGGGCTCCGCCGTCGCGGCGGACTCGTCGTCAGTGTCGGCGAAGGCCGGCGACCGGCCCTCCGCGGGATCGTCGTCGCGCGAGGCGATCCAGGCGGAGAGCTCGGTGACGCCGGCCATCCGATCGGGCTCGCTCACGCGCCCTGGCGCTCCTGCCTGCGCGCGTCGAGCGACTGCACGCCGGCCTGCTCGGCCGCGGCCGCCTTGCCAGCGCCGACGCCGAGCTTCGTGAGGATCTGCTGCTCGATCTGGGCGGCGAGGTCGGGGTTGTCGAGGAGGAACTGCCGGGCCTTCTCCTTGCCCTGGCCCAGCTGGTCGCCGTCGTACGTGTACCAGGCTCCCGACTTGCGCACGATGCCGTGCTCGACGCCGAAGTCGATGAGGCTGCCCTCGCGCGAGATGCCGACGCCGTAGAGGATGTCGAACTCCGCCTGCTTGAACGGCGGCGCCATCTTGTTCTTCACGACCTTGACGCGCGTGCGGTTGCCGACGGCATCCGCGCCGTCCTTGAGCGTCTCGATGCGGCGGATGTCGAGCCGCACCGAGGCGTAGAACTTCAGCGCCTTGCCGCCCGCGGTCGTCTCGGGGCTGCCGAAGAAGACGCCGATCTTCTCGCGCAGCTGGTTGATGAAGATCGCGGTCGTCTTGGTCTGGTTGAGGCCACCGGTGATCTTGCGCAGCGCTTGCGACATGAGGCGGGCCTGGAGGCCGACGTGGCTGTCGCCCATCTCGCCCTCGATCTCGGCGCGCGGCACGAGCGCCGCGACCGAGTCGATGACGACGAGGTCGATCGAGCCGGAGCGGATGAGCATGTCGGCGATCTCGAGCGCCTGCTCGCCGGTGTCGGGCTGCGAGACGAGGAGCGCGTCGATGTCGACGCCGAGCTTCTTCGCGTACTCGGGGTCGAGCGCGTGCTCGGCGTCGATGAACGCGGCGATGCCGCCCGCGCGCTGCGCGTTGGCGATCGCGTGGAGCGTGAGCGTCGTCTTGCCGGAGGACTCCGGGCCGTAGATCTCGACGATGCGGCCGCGCGGCAGCCCGCCGATGCCGAGCGCGACGTCGAGCGCGATCGATCCGGTCGGGATGACCTCGACCGGCGCGCGGTCCTCGCTGCCGAGGCGCATCACCGACCCCTTGCCGAACTGCCGGTCGATCTGGGCGAGCGCCGCCTCGAGCGACTTCTCGCGGTCTGCGGGTGTGGGCATTGCTGGCCTTCCGTCGTGCCTGGCTGGTGGTGTGCGCTCACGGTACGTCGGGCCGCCGACATGCGTGCGACCCGAGCGCCCGCCTGTGGATGACGGGCCTGTCGTGCGGATCCAGCCTACGCGGCGATCGAATCTTTCTTCGAAGGATCGCGCGGCGTGTCGCGGGGCCCGGTCAGCGCTGCGGCTCCCGCAGCCCGCGCCCGTGGCGGCGATCCGCCGGCACGTCCTTCGCGTCGCACAGCGCGCGCCACACGTCGCGCGCGGAGACGCCCGCGTCGAGGGCCTCGGCGCCGGTGCGGCCGCCGAGGCTCCCGAGCGTCAGGTCGTGCATGAGCACCGCGCCGAGCGCGCCGAACTCCTCCTCGACCGCGAGGTCGAGCTCGCTCCTGCGCATGCGTGCGGCCTAGTGGACGGCCGAGTCGAACTCCGCCACCATGTCGGCGGGCAGCGTGTCGGGCACGGGCGAGAGCGAGTCGAGCTCGCTGAAGCCGAGGCCCTCGAGCACAGCGAGACGGTCCCCCACCTCTCGCAGGATGCTCGACAGCGGCACCTCGAGCGCGTCGGCGACCGACGCGAGGATCTCGCTGGATGCTTCCTTCTGGCCCCGCTCCACCTCGCTCAGGTAGCCGAGCGCCACCGAGGCGCGCGATGCCACCTGGCGCAGCGTCCGTCCCTGGCGCAGCCGCGTGTCGCGCAGCACATCGCCGATCTCCTGTCGAACCAGCACCATGGTCTCCCCCTTCACCGTGGTCGGATGCATCAGCCTAGTCCCAGGCCTGCTGCCTGCCCTCGCGATGCCCACGAGGTTGACAACACCCATGGCACATCCTCCATTCCGCAGGGTGCCCTGGTCACGGTGTGGATTCGCTGTGCATCGCGAGATCGGTGCGCTCGAGCGCCGCGTCGAGCTGCTGGAGCGCCGCGATGAGCGCGGCCTCGCGCACCTCCTCGCGGTCGCCCGTCACGAGGTGCGACGACGACTCCGCGACGAGGCCGTGCACCGTCTCGATCTCGATGCCGATGTGGAACTCCCCCGGCGGGTGCTCGTCCTGCGCACCGGGGCCGGCGACGCCCGTCGTCGCGACGCCGATCGTGCAGGCGCTGCGGTCGAGGGCGGCGAGGTGCCGGACCCCGCGCGCCATCGCGATCGCGACGTCGGGGTCGACGGGACCGCGCTCGTCCAGCAGCGCCGCGGGCACGCGCAGCACCTCGTGCTTCATCTCGGTCGCGTACGCGACCACGCCGAGCCGCAGCACGACCGAGGCGCCCGGCGTGCGCACGATCGTCTCGGCGACGAGTCCGCCCGTGAGCGACTCCGCGACCGCGATCGTCACCCCGCGCGCCGCCGCGCGCGCCACGATCCTGCCCGAGAGCTCCAGCACATCCGTCATCGTTGCCTCACCACCTGCACCACGAACTCCAATCCCGAGTAGATCGTCAGCACCACGGCGATCGCCATGGTGACGACGCAGATCCAGGCGCCCGGCTCGCCGAGCCACGCCTGCAGCGGCACGAGCGCGAGCGGCAGCGCGACCGCCTGCGCCATCGTCTTGGCCTTGCCCGCCCAGTCGGCGGCGATGACCGTGCGGCTCGACACGAGCAGCCGGTAGGCCGTGATGCCCCACTCCCGCAGCAGCACGACGACCGTGATCCACCACGGCAGCTCGCCGAGCACCGACAGCACCACGAAGGCGCTGCCCGTGATCGCCTTGTCGGCGATGGGATCGATGAGCTTGCCGAAGTCGGTCACGAGCCCGCGGCCCCGCGCGATGGCGCCGTCGACGAAGTCCGTCGCGATGAGCACGGCGAACAGCAGCGCGCCGAGCGTGCGGGCGAGGCCCGGCTCGGGGTTGGCGAGCGCGACGCCGATGAAGACGGGCGTCAGCAGGATGCGCGCGACCGAGATGAGGTTGGGCACGCTCGCGACGCTCGCCGGCTCGACGCCGCGGCGCCAGACGCGCCCGTGCCACGGGCTCAGGATGCCCACGAGGCCAGCTCCCTCATGCGTGCAGGCTACCGATCGCGCCTGGGCGCCCCCCTCGCGCGGTCAGTCGCGACCCGTGAGCGACCACGCGTCCTCGTCGTCGCCGTCGGCCTCGACGACCTCCAGCCCGGCTCGGTTCGCCTCGTCGAAGGGGTCGGTGTAGCGGTCGTCGGTCTCGACCCAGGCGCCGCCCTCGTCGTCCGAGGCCTCCGGCTGCACCGCGGCCGTCGCCGCGGCGCCGACCGCGCCCGCTGCCGCGGCGCCTGCCGGCGCGCCGGAGGGCGACGCCGGCGCGGGGCCCTCCCCGCGCAGCGACGCGAGCACGGCGGCGAGCCCGTCCGGCGGGACGAGCACGTCGCGCGCCTTCGAGCCCTCCGAGGGCCCGACGATCTCGCGCGACTCCATGAGGTCCATGAGGCGGCCGGCCTTCGCGAAGCCTACGCGCAGCTTACGCTGCAGCATCGACGTGGAGCCGAACTGGGTGGAGATGACGAGCTCGGCCGCGGCGCACAGGTCCTCGAGGTCGTCGCCGATGTCGGCGTCGATCTCACGCTTCTCGGCCACCTCTGCGACGTCGTCGCGGTACTCGGGCTTCGCCTGCCCGGTGACGTGCTGCACGACGCGCTGGATCTCGGCCTCCTCGACCCACGCGCCCTGCACGCGCATCGCCTTGTTGGCGCCCATGGGCAGGAAGAGGCCGTCGCCCTGGCCGATGAGCTTGTCGGCGCCCGGCTGGTCGAGGATGACGCGCGAGTCGGTGACGCTCGAGACGGCGAAGGCGAAGCGGCTCGGCA
>JAPSIA010000202.1 GCA_031179215.1 Agrococcus sp. | reverse complement strand
CCGTTTGGTTCGGGCCACCTCTCGGATACGCTTTCGAACCACGAGGAGTCAATCGCAGGCCACTGACATCGAGAGCGGGACCACATGCCGAGGCAGCTGACCGAGAAGCAGCAGGCGATCCTGCAGGTGATCCAGAGGGCGGTGCGCCAGCGCGGCTACCCGCCGAGCTACCGCGAGATCGGCGACGCCGTCGGCCTCTCGTCGCTCTCGAGCGTCACGCACCAGCTCGGCCAGCTCGAGCTCGCCGGCATGATCCGGCGCGACCCCGCCCGGCCGCGGGCGATCGAGGTGCTCGTGCCGGACGAGCTCGACGGCACCGTCGGGAGCATCGAGCAGGCCGCCTTCGTGCCGATGGTCGGCCGCATCGCGGCCGGCATCCCGATCACCGCCGAGGAGCAGATCGAGGACGTCATGCCGCTGCCGAAGCAGCTCGTGGGCAGCGGCGGCGACCTGTTCATGCTCAAAGTCGTCGGCGACTCGATGATCGACGCCGCGATCTGCGACGGCGACTGGGTCGTCGTGCGCCAGCAGCGCGACGCGGTGAACGGCGACATCGTCGCCGCGATGCTCGACGGCGAGGCGACGGTCAAGGTCTTCAAGCAGCGCGACGGGCACACGTGGCTGCTGCCCCGCAACTCGGCGTTCGAGCCCATCCTCGGCGACGAGTCCGAGGTGCTCGGGCGCGTCGTGGCGGTGCTGCGCGCGGTCTGAGCCCCGCCGAGCACGAAGGGCGCCACCCGCGGTGCGGGGCGGCGCCCTTCGCGCGTGCCGGTCAGGCTGCGGGCTCGACCCCGAACTCCGCGAGCTGGCTCACGACGGCCGGCGAGACCTTCGCCTCGATGCGCGTGCCCTCGGCGTCGTACGCCTCGTGGAGCACCTCGAAGCGGTCGTGCAGCATCGCGATGACGTCGCCGCGGTCGAAGGGCACGAGCAGCGAGACCCGCACCTCAGGGCGCGGCAGGAGCTCGGCGATGCGCTCGAGGATCGCGTCGACGCCCTCCCCCGTGCGCGCCGAGGCGAAGATGGCGTCGGGCTGCAGGCCGCGGAGCACGAGCCGATCGTCGTCGCCGATGAGATCGGCCTTGTTGAACACGACGATCTCGGGGATCGAGCGCGCGCCCGTCTCCCCCAGCACGTCGCGCACCGTCGCGATCTGCGACGCGGGGTCGGGATGGCTGCCGTCGACCACGTGGACGATGACCTCCGACTCGGCGACCTCCTCGAGGGTCGAGCGGAACGCCTCGACGAGCTGGTGCGGGAGGTTGCGCACGAAGCCGACGGTGTCGGCGATCGTGAACTCGCGCCCATCGGGCGTGCGCGCGCGGCGCACGGTCGCGTCGAGGGTCGCGAACAGCGCGTTCTCGACGAGCACGCCGGCGCCCGTGATGCGGTTGAGCAGCGACGACTTCCCCGCGTTCGTGTAGCCCGCGATCGCGACGCCGGGCACCTCGAAGCGGTCGCGGTTGGCGCGCTTGGCCTGCCGCGCCGGCGCGAACCCCTTGATCTGCTTCCGCAGCCGCGCCATCCGCGTGTGGATGCGCCGGCGGTCGAGCTCGATCTTCGTCTCACCGGGTCCGCGCGATCCCATGCCCGCGCCCTGGCCGCCGACCTGGCCGCCCGCCTGCCGGGACATCGACTCGCCCCAGCCGCGCAGTCGCGGCAGGAGGTACTCGAGCTGCGCGAGCTCCACCTGCGCCTTGCCCTCGCGGCTCTTCGCGTGCTGGCTGAAGATGTCGAGGATGACCGCGGTGCGGTCGATGACCTTGACCTTGACGCGGTCCTCGAGCGCGCGCCGCTGGCTGGGCGAGAGCTCGCTGTCGGCGACGACGGTGTCGGCGCCGAGCTCCTTGACCATCGCCGCGAGCTCGTCGGCCTTGCCCCGGCCCACGTACGTCGCGGGATCCGGGTTGGGTCGGCGCTGGAGCACGCCGTCGAGCACGCGCGCGCCCGCCGTCTCGGCGAGCGCGGCGAGCTCCCGCAGCGAGTTCTCGGCGTCCTCGGCGCCGCTCGAGTACACGCCGACGAGGATGACGTTCTCGAGCCGCAGGGCGCGGTACTCGACCTCGGTGACGTCCTCGAGCTCGGTGCGCAGGCCGTTGACCCG
>JAPSIA010000201.1 GCA_031179215.1 Agrococcus sp. | reverse complement strand
CGCGAGAGCGAGGCCGCGAGGCGCTCCTCGATGTCCTCGGATGTCGTCACCCGGCTCGGCAGCGTGCTCGCGACCGAGAGCAGTGCGACGTTGCTGAATCGGGTGGTCGCGTTGCCAGCCACAGAACCTCCGTCGCGGACCAGGGCGTCTGCTGGTCCGTCGTCGAGCGTATCGAGGACGCCTTTGTGCTTGCCGGATGTTTCGATGCGCGACGCGGGCCCGGCGCCGTTCGGCGACCGGGCCCGCGGGCAGGAGCGCTACGGCGTCGGCATGCCGCCGTTCACGTTGAGCGTCTCGCCGATGACGTAGCTCGACTCGGGCGAGGCGAGGAAGACGTAGGCGGGCGCGAGCTCCGTCGGCTGACCCGCGCGGCCGAGCGGCGTCGACTTGCCGAACTCCGGCAGCTCCTCGATCGGCTGCCCGCCCGAGGGCTGCAGCGGCGTCCAGATGGGGCCCGGGGCGACCGCGTTGACGCGGATGCCCTTGGGCGCGAGCTGCTGCCCCATGCTCTTCGTGAAGTTGTTGATCGCCGCCTTCGTCGAGGCGTAGTCGACGAGCACCTCCGGCGCCATGTAGGCGACGACGGAGGTGGTGTTGATGATCGTCGAGCCCGGCTGCAGGTGCTCGAGGGCCGCCTTCGTGATGCGGAACATCGCGAAGACGTTCACCTCGTAGGTCTGCACCATCTGCTCGTCGGGCAGCTCCTCGAGGCTCTTCCGCGCGACCTGCTTGCCCGCGTTGTTCACGAGGATGTCGAGCCCGC
Organism: Agrococcus sp.; assembly: GCA_031179215.1. GTDB lineage: Bacteria > Actinomycetota > Actinomycetes > Actinomycetales > Microbacteriaceae > Agrococcus. The sequence continues at coordinate 1,375 of JAPSIA010000201.1, read as the reverse complement.
CGAGGCCCTCCACCGCATCCGTCACGAGCTGCTCGCAGAAGGCCTTGTCGGTCAGGTCGCCCGGCAGCAGCACGGCCGTGCGCCCCGACTCCTCGATGATGCGCTTGATCTCCTGCGCGTCGCGCTCCTCGTCGGGCAGGTAGTTGATGGCGACGTCGGCGCCCTCGCGCGCGAAGGCGATCGCGACGGCCGCGCCGATGCCGGAGTCGGCGCCCGTGATGAGCGCCTTGCGGCCCTCGAGGCGGCCGGTGCCGCGGTAGGAGAACTCACCCCGGTCGGACTTCGGCTGCATCTCGGCGTCGAGGCCCGGCTCGGGCTGCTGCTGCTCGGGCGGCTCGATGACGGGGTACCGGGTGACGGGGTTCTGGAAGACGAGCTGGTCGGTGCTCTCGCGGTGCGCGTCGTCGGCGCTCGTGCTCTGGTCGGTCATGTCCACTCCTCACGTCGTGCACTTCGGGCTTGCCACGGTAGTGACGCGCCCTTGGAGCCGACGCTCAGCGGAGGAGACTCACACGAAGCCCGAACGATCCGCTCGGGAAGCGCCGGCTCCCGAGGCCTACCGCCCGAAGTGCTCGGTGAACAGCGCCCGGATGCGCTCGAGCCCCTCGACGAGCTGCGCATCGTCGAGCGCGTACGAGAAGCGGAGGAACCCGGGCGCGCCGAAGGCCTCCCCCGGCACGACGGCGACGTCGATGCGCTCGAGCAGCAGCGACGAGAGCGCGAGCGACGTCTCGACCGCGGCGCCCTCGTGCTCGAGGCTGCCGTCGAGCGCCTCGCGCACGTCGGCGAAGAGGTAGAAGGCGCCCTTGGGCCGCGGCACGCGCACGCGCGGGATGCTCGAGAGCAGGTCGAACGCGGTCGTGCGGCGCCGGTCGAAGACCTCGCGCATCATGAGCGGGAAGGCGTCGCCGCCCTCGAGCGCCGCGAGCGCCGCGCGCTGCGAGAGGTTCGAGACGTTGCCGGTGGTGTGCGACTGGAAGCTCGTGATGGCCTTGACGATCGGTGCCGGGCCCACCGTCCAGCCGAGCCGCCAGCCCGTGAGCACGTGGCTCTTCGCGAGGCCGCCGACGATGAGCAGCTGCTCGCGCGGCACGAACGGCGCGATGGAGCTGAAGACCGCCTCGTCGTAGACGAAGTGGTGGTAGATCTCGTCCGAGAGCACCCAGACCCCGGCAGCGGTCGCCCACTCGCCGATCGCGCGCAGCTCCGCCTCGCTGTAGACGGAGCCGGTGGGGTTGGAGGGCGAGGTCATGATGAGCAGGCGCGTGCGGGGCGTGCGCGCCGCCTCGAGCGCCTCGACGCTCGCGCGGAACTCCTGCTCGAAGCTCGTCTCGACGGGCACGACGACGCCGCCGGCGAGCCGGATCTGCTCGGG